>NZ_QBUE01000012.1:0-131004 GCF_003058045.1 Novosphingobium sp. GV079
GCCCCGATCGGGGCCCCTGTGCTTTGAATCTGCCGCAACGTCAGTGGCCTACTTTTACTCCGCCACAGTGGCCGGTTTTTGCTCCGCCGTTGACAGGACGAGAGGATTCGAACCTCCGACCCCCACACCCCCAGCCGCAATTTTAGGGGGTTCAGGATGCCTCCGGACGCATCTCAAAAACTTGCTTATTCCAGTCGCTTATGGCATCAAAGAACCAGATTGGTTGTGTGTTTTGGGCGCTTTTTGTTCCGCCGTGTTGCAGGAAGTTGCACCACCACAGCACCACCAGAACGAGGTGATTCGAGTTTTGAGGTGATCCATGCGAGCCGTATTGACACAGGCCATAGTCGAAAAAGCGGTGTTTCCGGTTAAGCCGGTTGACCACCGCGATACACGCCTAAAAGGGCTGGTCTTGCGGGTGATGCCCAGTGGGGTGAAGTCCTTTTATTGCGAATATGCGCGGGGCAAACGGATATGGCTTGGGCGGGCTGATGTGCTGGGGCTGGCCGAGGCGCGCGAGAGTGCCCGCGCTATCCTGGCCGACGTTTATCGCGGCATCGATCCCATCGCGGCGCGCAAGCCGAAGCAGGAGGTTCCAACTTTTCGCACCTTTCTGAATGACGACTATGCGGTGTGGGCAAAGGCCAATCAAAAGGCCCATGCCCAAAACCTCAAGCGGCTTTCGACTGCGTTCAAGGGGCTGTTGGACAAGCGGCTCGACGAAATCAAGGGCCTGGATATCGAACGCTGGCGAGCAGGAGAGGTTGAGCGTGGCCTGAGCCATGAAACGATCAACCGCGACATTTCCTCGATCAAGGCGGCGTTCAACCGGGCGGTGGATTGGGAGATTATCCCCACCAACCCGCTCGCCAAGGTCAAGAAGTCGCGCACGGACGACCTGTTGAAAGTGCGCTACCTGACCGATGCCGAGGAGACCCGGTTGCGCAAGGCGCTCGATGCCCGCGAGGAGCGCCGCCGCGCCGAACGCGATTCGGCCAATCACTGGCGGCGCGAACGGGGCTACGTCCAGTTGCCTAGTCTGCGCACCGTCATGTTCACCGACCATGTTAAGCCGCTGATCCTGCTCTCGATCAACACGGGGTGCCGTCGCGGCGAACTGTTTGACCTCACCTGGTCGAATGTTGATCTGGACCGCCGCATTTTGACCGTGACTGGCGCGACGGCGAAGTCCAAGCGGACGCGCCACATTCCTCTCAATCGCGAGGCCACCCGTGTCTTGCAAGGCTGGCGCGCGCAGGCGGAGGACGACAAGGGGCTGGTCTTCCTCAACGACGAGGGCAAGCGCTTTGACCGGGTTAATTTTTCCTGGCGGCATTTGCTCAAGGATGCCTGCATCTCCAGCTTCCGCTGGCACGATATGCGTCATCATTTCGCGTCGCGGCTGGTGATGGGCGGCGTTGATCTGAACACGGTGCGCGAGCTGCTCGGTCACAGCGATTATGCGATGACCTTGCGCTACGCCCATCTCGCGCCGGAGTTCAAGTTGACGGCGGTGGAGGTTCTGGATCGGCGAACTTCTCTCGCGGCGGTGGCTTGATGGCTCGAATTGACTTTGTTGGCAGATTTGACTACATATGGCCAAGGCTCGTAAAACACTGCGCGCGATCTCGTGGATCAAGGCAGCAAGGAGAGATTTCGAGGCGTTCCCGCCTCGGGCAATGGATCGGGCGTTTGATGCTCTGACCATTGTGGCCGATGGTGGAACGCCCGACATTGCCAAGCCGCTTGCGGGCTTGGGCGCGGGTGTGTGGGAGTTGGCAATCAAGGAGCGTGGTGACGCCTATCGCGTTGTTTACGCTCTGCAATTGGGCGATGATATCTGGGTGGTCCATGCCTTCCAGAAGAAATCGACCAAAGGAATTTCGACGCCTCGCCACGAAATCGACCTCGTGCGGGAGCGGATCAAGCGGTTGAAGGATGTGCTCGATGGCTGACCATGACGATGATTTCGAGCTGGTGCGCGGCTCTGGCAACGTCTTTGCCGATTTCGCCCAGCCAGATGCCAGCATTCGCCAGTTTCGCGCGATCCTTGCCGCCGAAATTGTCAAGGCGCTAGATGCTGGGCGGCTGACGGTGCGTGATGCCGAAGCGCGCACAGGCATCGCGGCGGCAGATTTTTCGCGTATTCGTCAGGCCAAGCTGGACCGCTTTACCATCGATCGGTTAATGCGCATTCTTGACCGATTGAACCAGGATGTCCGTGTGAAGATTTCTGTTATGCCGCGAACGGGGTTGGCGGAGTTGGCGCCTTCTCTCGCTGCCTGACCTGAGCTGATCCCGAGTTGCGACCGAAGGGAGCGGCCCGCGTTGAGGTCCGGGCGGGCGGATAACATGAATGGCCGCCCTGGTCGGGGCTGACTCGGTCAAAGGTGGTTATGCTCCTGCCATCACCTCCGCCGGGTTCGGATGTTGGTGCAGCAAGGCAACGGTTCGCTCGGCATGGGCCCCACAGTTGTACCTTGCAGGGAGGAAGAGGCAGCGCCTCTTTCTCACTCCTAACAGGGAAGGGATGCGCCGCTGGCGGCGCCCATCAGAGGGCAGACGTACCCGCTCTATTTCGTGGCAGAAATTGCAGACTGCCGGTGCGAAATGGTAATCCCTGGTCCGTTGGACGAGCGATGTAGGCCAAGCTGAACGTTACGTGCTGCTTCTGATCGTTGTCTACTTGGCATTTCAGCTATGCAAGGCAATAAAGCCAAGGATCGAATGCGTTGGAGCGGTTAAGCAATGAGCACAACATACCACATGGTACACTATCGTTGCTTTGAAGCGGACGCGACGGCTCTGAATGGCAAGACGCTGGAAACGCTTTGCCGAGAAGCATTGAATACGAGCAATGGCTCCGCTGCCCTTTGGGCGCGACCGGAAGATCGCGTGTTCGACCTAGGCAGTGGTGATGGCCGCAAGATATTCCTGAACAAAGTTGCGGATTTATCCAGCGCAGTATTTGGGGAAATGTGCCTTGCACAATCTAAGGACTTGCAGGCGCTACTCAACATGAAGCCTTCCGAAGTGAAGTTGTCAAACCTGACCACGGCTACCGTCTATGACCTCGACGAGCGGGAAGCTCCGCAGGGATCGCAGTTTGTCCGGGGGCTGGCGTACTGGCTCGCCATCGGGAATCATATGCTATTCGTGAAAACACACTCGATGACGCCCGAACTGGTGCGGTTGTATCTCGATTGGCTGCTCAAATCGCGTGGCGCGGTTGTGGACCCAACCTTGTCGTTCACCCTGAATGCCGAGTTCGACAAGACAGCGACAGCGGGCGACATTGGCGAGATACGCAACCTCCGGGTCGCCGGAAAATCCGCACCACAGGTCATCAATTTTGAGGGCGAAACCGAGAATCGGATGGTCAAAACCTCCCGGAGCATCGCGGACAAGTTCGCCCAGATGCAACAAGCCGTCCCGATCGTAAAGGCGCTGTTCGGCGAGACGAAGGCCAAGTCGCTCATTGAAAGCCTTGGTCCCGAGGAGTATCTTGCTGTCGAAGCATCGGTGAAAGTCCGTGGGCGCCGGACCGAGGAATCGCGCAAGAAGTTTCAAGCCATTGCGAACGATCTTGCGGACGAATCGGACGCCCAGGTGCAAATTGAGGGCAAAGACGGCCAGATCAGGGATGGCGATGCCATCCTGCGGACCCGTATGCCGTTCCACCTACCACACGAAGGCAGCAACCTTTTGGAGTTCGATAACGTCGCCGACCAGCTCCAAGAGGTGTATGCTCGCTTCGTCAAGGACGGAAAGATAACGGCCTGATGGCCCGAACGAAGACCATTGTTGTTACCTTTCTCGCGACCGGACTGTTTGCCTGGGCGGTTCCCCTTGCGCGCCTCTACGGGGCGTTTCAGCCACTCATCGTCGCCCTTTCCATCATGGTCGCTGCCGTGTTTGTGCGGCTGAATCGCGGGATGCCCGCACTCGAATGGAAGAGCCTCGAACCTGACAAGCGCAAAGAACTCACAGCCTCCATTGTCAGAGTGACTACCGAATATGGGTGGATCATCGGTATCAACGCGGTCGCCCTGGCCAGCCTGGTCACGCTGTCGGTGATCGGCGGTACCGATGCCGCGCTGTGGCCGGAGGGTGTCCGCCGGGCCGTCGCCGGCGCGGTGGGCGGTCTTGTCACCCTCTGCGCTGCGCGCATGGCATATGTTGTATGGCGTGATATTGACATCGTTCGATTACAGAAACGCCTAATCGACGGGGCGGCCTCGCGGGAATTAGACGAGCGAGAACGTGCTCTCGCCGATGAGAAGGTGGCGAGCATCCGATCCGCAAACGTCCGGCCCGTCGAGGTCAAGCCTCCCAAGGCATGGGGCGAATAGGCGGCTTGCGCGCTCCCGCTGGCCGGTTCGCTTCGACCATGACGTTATCAAAACGCGAATTTGGCTTGGCCTTTGTCCTCTACCGGCCGCAGTCGAGCGTAAGCGAGAAGTTCGGCAACCGATCCGCCTTTGTCGCGCCAGCTGTAGAAAGTGCCTTCCCCTAGTAGAACGTAATGCCATTCGGCTTTGCTGCGATGTTCGGGTGCAAGCGCATTGATGCGATCACACCATGAGACAGCCGCTTTCCGTTTCCGCAGGACATTCGGGCTTGTGAGCTGGCCTTGGGCTTTCGTCTCCACCAGATAAATTGTGCCGCCCGCTCTCACGAGAAAGTCAGGTGAATAGAAGGCAGGCAAGCCATCTTCCTTGATATAGCGGAGCCGGGCAAACGTGTGTTTCTGTTCATTGATCTTGCAGAACGCATCAACACTGGCGTCCTTCTCGCAAGTCTCCATGAAGCCTTGTTCCAGCCCGCCGTTACGGGATGGATACGGAAGACGGAGGTAAATTGCCTTTCCGACCGCCAGCGACGAGCCTTCGCGCATGGCGAGTTTGGGCACTTCGGACAGGCTGCGGTGCGCCACTTCCGCATCCGCCACAATCACACTGTCTTCCGCTTCGAGAATCGCCCGCGCCCAAACCTTGATGATGTGGTCCGTCACAGGATCGAGCAGCAGCACCCGCCAATTTTCATCGGCCAGCGGCTCGAAATCCTGCTTGAACAGATATTGCCGGATGAAGCCGTCTATGCCTTCGGCCAGTTCGGCGCGGTTGATCTGGATATAGGGAAACTTGCTCGCGTTGGCGAACGTCTTGGAACTGCCGGTGGCTTCCGTCAGCGTAACCGCCTCCGTGATACGGCGCGTGATCCGGGCCAGATAGTCATTATAGCCGGTGGCCGTCATCACCCCGCCATGCACCCGATAATCACCGAACCGGGTCTTTGCCTGCACATCCTCGGAGTGAAATTTCTCCCCGTGACCCAACTGATTTTTCAACTGATCGAGAGAGAATGACCCGAACGACTGCAATGCCGCCGGATCAATCTGAGTATCTTCCAGTTCCTCGACCTGTTCACGCAGGATGAACGGAATGGCAAAGTCGTATTCCTCAAAGCCGTTGCGCAGGCCGACCGAGATAAGATCGCCCGTCGAACTGCCATTCTGATCGTCCTCATCCTCCGATTCAGCGGCCAGCCCCTCGTGGATCAACTCATCATAGAAGCTCTGGAATGCCGGGTGTTCGACAATGGAAAGAATGTCGATCATGTTATTCGGGGTCTTGCCGGTGCGGATTAGCTGCCGGTTTTCCCGCTTAATGTCGTCATATTCGTTGCCGCGCCACATCAGGCGCAGGCCCCGCCCTATGGTCTGTTCCAGCAGGATGCCCGCGCCCGCCGCGCGCAACGGCACGATGACGCAGATATTATTCACGTCGAAACCTTCGCGCAGCATCAGGACGCTGACGATCACGCGCGGCGACTTATGCCGGTCAACGTCGAACAGCCGTTCGCGCAGCACCTTCCATTCGTCAGGCTTCAATTCGCCCTTGCGGTTGGAATCGACCCGCAGCACCTCGTCATCGGCGAGCCCCTCAAGCTGCATGAAATCGGCCACCAGCGGCGTGACTGTGGTGTCCTCGCAGACAACCAGCATCTTCGGATGCTTGTCAGGATCGAGAGCGGCGAAATCCGCTTCGAGCTTTCGGAGTTTGGTCAGCCCCGCCCGCAGCATGATCCGCTGCCCTTCCGAGAGCATCGGATTGCCGTTTTCGTCGCGATCCGCCTTAAAATCCAGTTCCTCGTCGGAAAGCGCGCCGATTTCCGAACGTTTGTCCAGCACCAGCGACTTGACCAGTCCCGCCCTCATGGCTGTCTTTAGGTCGAAATCTACGACGATATGAGGAAAGTAAGATTTGCGGGAGTTCTTTCCAGTACCAACCTCATTGTAAGGCGTGGCTGAAAAGTCCACCTGAACGAAACGGTTGCCCTTTGGTGTGGCAATGAGGTTGAGACTCTTTTGCCATTCAACCTCAGTCACTTCACCTTCGCGCTTGAAATCATGGATATGGTGTGCCTCGTCATTGAAGACCATCAATGCAGGCAAATCCTTGAGATAGGACAGGATGCCGCCACGCTCATAGCGTCGGTTCAGCACGTTGAGATCGTTGCCCTGACTGGTTCCTGGCGTCAGCGGTAGGATGCTTTGCACAACCGCTTTCGGATCAACCGATTGGCCCGGCGCATCAATATCCGTATCTTCCAGCGTTTCCCCTTCTTCTGAGAGGACATGCCAGTTGGATATGGCGATGATGCCGCCAGCCGTTACCTTGCGGCCAATGTCCTCCTTGGGGCAGACTGCACCCTGCACAAAGCGAAAGACCTCGTCCCGGTATGCGTCTGGTATGAATAATTCTTGGAAAATCGACAGGTCGGAGATTGTGAAATCGCGCTTGCCGTCGCGTTCCTTGCCCATGAACGCGTCAAGAAGCCGATCATAAACGATCAGGCCGGGCGCGACGATGAGGAAATTCTTGGTGTAACGGCCACTTTCCGGGCTGCGAGCGGCATTGAGAATCTGCCAAACCATCAGGGCTTGCAGAACCCACGTCTTGCCCGTCCCCGTTGCCATTTTCAGGCAGTATTTAGGATAGGCGTTTTTTGGTGCGCGGATCACCTCGGAATCGCGCGCGTTCGCCAGCATCACGTCCGGCGCGGCGACCTGATAAAGATCTTGCAGCGTGTTGATGCCCAGCACTTCATGGGCATAAATCACGTTCAGCAGGGCTTGCCGCTGTCCGGGGTGAAAATTAAACTTGCGCGCATCCTGAAATTCCCTCTGAAACCACCACTTGAGCAGTTCCGCCGTCATTTCCGAAACCTGATCGAGAATCGGAGCATCGCCGCTTTCCAGCCCAGCGCAAACTTCCTCAACCTTGGCCGTCAGCCCCAGGGCAAGCGACAGGTCATTGATACTCGCCATTATGCCACCTCAACCGTTGCTTCGGCTTCAAACCCGAACACATCGACAACGCGAACGCATACGCGCCGCTTGCCGTCCTTCTTGGGCAGGCCGGTAAGCCGGGCCGTTGTGACAACCCGGTAAGGGTCATCATCATTTTCCGTGTTGCCGCGATAATCCTGCCAGACGGAACGGAACACTTCTCCGTCATAGTCGGGATCGACGCTCCAATATTCAATCAGCGCCAGCGGGTCGGCGTTGATTACCTTTTGGAGCTTTTCGCGGTTGGCTTCGTCTAGGTTCAGGGCTTCGGGTGACAGCAGAACATAGTTTGCAATCGACACCGAAAGGGATTCGTTTTCCCCTACCTGTTCCCGCTTTACCCCGCCCAGCTTCAAATATTGCAGCGACGAGAACCGCACTTCATCAGCCTTGAGCTTGTGGCCTTTCTTCTTGAGCCGGTCGAGTAGATCGGGCGGGATAACTAGCACTTCGAGGCGATCACCTTGGCCCAGGGCTTCAATATCGTGGCCAATGGTGGGCGAAAAATTCCAGCCAAGGATGATAACCTTATCCCATCCGCCCATGAGGTTTTCACGGATTTCAATGGCGCGGCGAAGGGTGGCAAGCCCGGTCATCTTGTTCGGGCTGTCTGCCAGAACAAGTGTCTTGCTCCCCTGTAGCCGTCCCATATTCTTATTCGGGTTTTCTTCAACTGGTAGCGGCAACGCGCCAAAGAGGCCCAGCACGATTTCGGCCAGATCGCCAATGCGGAACTTACTCCCCATAGTGGAGCGCATCTGTTCGACCTGATAATCGCCAATATGCTGATAAAGGAAAGGCTTCGCATTTTGGTCGATCAGGCGTTTACGTGCAACCATACAAGCTGGCTTCCCAAGATCAGATGCGATCCAGCGCCGACCGAGGCGTTCGGCCACAGCAGCCGTTGTGCCTGACCCAGAGAAAAAATCGGCTACTAGCTGACCTTCATTCGAAGATGCTTGTATAATGCGCTCTAGAAGGGCTTCTGGCTTCTGCGTTTTGTAATCAAGTCTCTCCGATGCAACCGGATTTATGATTGGAATAGTCCACACGTCGCCAACAGGGCGTTCACTTGCTCCCTCGGCATACATTAGGGATCCATCTTCATTTTTGAGCCAAATTCTTTCGCCATCGACTTTTTTGGTCACTGGCTGCAACTTCTTGTTTTTAACGGGTTCGGCAACCAGGTTATGGGTGTATTTATCTGATTTTGAATATAGAAAAAGTATGTCATGCCGCGTATCAAATGTTTTTGCCGCCCAACCGGTGCCGAGTTTGTTTTCGTAATGCCATATCACATCATTTCTGAATCTATCTCTTCCGAATACATCATCCATAATCACCTTTACATAGTGACCGACGTGCCAATCCAAATGGACATATATGGATCCAGATTCGGAAAGAAGTTCCTTCATTAAAAATAGTCTTGGCGTAATCATTTTTAGATAAGACGCGGTTCCGTCTGCCCATGTATCTGAATATGCAAACTGTTCAATGGCCGTAGGGCGCTGCTCTACACTTGTGCCGTCAAGTATGATCTTCGTGCGATAGTCAGCTTTGCTGTCGAACGGAGGATCGATATAAATTAGATCAATTTTAGAGCGGAGGGAGGAGGAATCAGCATCTCCAGCCAGAGCGGCTGCCATGGCCAGCATATTGTCGCCATAGATTAGGCGGTTCGCCGCATCTTTGGTTTCCTGAAATTCTTGCTTATCTGCCCTTTGAAAGAAGTCTTGCCAGTTACTGTCCCTTGACGGGATGACCAACTCGCGGGTTTGCAGGCCAAGGCGATAGTTGCTCTCGGCGCGTTCCATTGCTCGTTCGGCCTCGCGTTTCCCTTCGGCCACGATAGACGGCAACTGATCGAGCAAACTTTTCATGCAACATTCCTCTTCGCCGCTTACGTTGCGGCATCACAAAACTTTGTAATCTGAACTGTCAAGCCGACGCTGGCATCCCGTCAGCACCGCCCTGGAACGGGGCAACGTGAATTTCGCTCTCCCGCTTGCGGGTCTGCGCGATGTCAAAGCTGTTCTGCATCCGCATCAGGGTATCCATCGACACGCCGAACGCCTTTTCCATCCGCAGCGCCATTTCGGGCGACAGATGCGCGCGTTCGTTCAGCAGGGTCGAGAGCGTCGCGCGGGTCACGCCCAGCACTTCGGCGGCGGCTGTTACCGAAAGGCCCAGCGGTTCGATGATTTCATGCTTGATGAAGCCGCCAGGATGAGCCGGGTTCTTCAAGCGGATGCCAGCAATCGCACTCATGCCCACCTCCTAGTGGTAATCTTCGTAATCAAGGTCAATGATCTCGATTTCGTTGCGGTCGATCCGAAACGTCATGCGCCAGTTCTTGGTGACGAACAGGCTCCACGTGCCCTTGCGATCGCCGGTCAGCATATGCGCTTTCCAACTGGGGACGGTGCGCAATTCTTCCTCAACTTCCATATCCTGGAGGAAGGAAACCATGCGCCGAACCTTGGCGACAACGGCGGGCTGGAGGCCACTTTCATCGTCATGCTCGATGAAACGCGGCAATCCCTTATGGATCACGTTTCGGATTTTCATGGTTGTTTCTAACAAATCGATCGTTCGGCGTCAAGCTACGCTATACAGGTGAGGGCGGGCGCGGTCACCCCCCGCCCCCTGCCAACCACTCCGCCGCCTTGGCCGCCGCGCTGGCGGCGGTGAAGATGGCGCGGCTGTCGGCCTTCAGGACCTTGAGCCAGGACGCGAGGTAGCTGGCATGATCGGGGCGCGGTCCGGAGGACAGGCCTAGGTCGGCGCACAGGAAGGCCGCGCCAAGTTCAGCGACCAGTTCTTCCATCGCATAGGCTTCATCGCCAAACCGCTTGCCAAAGGTGCGGGCCAGGCGGTGCTCGGCGCCGGACCAGTGCACCAGCTCGTGGAGCAGGGTTGCATACCAGTTCTGGCCAGCATTGCCGGGTTCGGTCGCAAAGAACAGGCGCTTTTCCGGCATGGTGATGGTGTCGGTGATGGGCGTGTAGTGCGCGCTTTCACCCTGGATGCGGATGGCCGCGCCTGTTTCCTCAACGAAGGCGTCGGCGCCGGGGATGGGGTCGAAATCTTCGGCGGCACTGGCATAGGGCATTTCGTAACCCTCGACCTGGGCGACGTTGAACACATGCGAGGCCTGGGCAAAGATGCGACCTGCGCCCTCGCGTTCCTCGGCCTGCTCGTCCTCGGCTTTGTCCAGAACCTTGTAGAACACAATCGGCGCGGCCTTTTCGCCCTTGCGGACCTGCGCGCCCAGCGACTGCCACTGGCGATAGGTGGCCCAGAGGCCATGGCCGTAATGCTGCGCTTCGGCGCTGGCCCAGAGGGCGATGACATTGACGCCGCGATAGGGCTTCTTGGTGGCTGCGTTCATCGGGCGATAGAGCGGGGCGCCGCTGCGGTGCCAGGGCAGCTTGAATTCGCCTGCGCCTGCTTCGAGCATGGTGATGATCTGGCTGGTGATGGTGTCATAGATGCTGGCGGTCTGGGTGCTGGCCATGGTGAAAATCCTTCGTCCTGTCGTTGGGAACGCGGATGAAGGGACAGGCCGGATCGGCCCTGCGGGTCAGCGGAACGCGAAACAGCCAACACGGGAGGGCCTTGGCCCGAATGGAGCGGGCGGGCTGTTGATCCCGCTGGGCACGGCCTGTCGAAGAGGAGCGGTTCATGCCAAAGACGGGGCGCAGGATGCCATGGCCAGCGTGCCGCCAAGCCTTAGGATTCAGCCCAAACCAGCCCCTTGTCCCATGCTCTTGCCGCTGGCGGGGGTGTCGGCCTCCAGCGCCGTCTGCTTTTCGCCCGCGCGCTCGTAGATCGCGGCCACCAGCCTGTCGCGGTCGTCAGTGACGATCACCGCCTCGGACTTCGCGCGGGAAAGCGCGACATAGAGCATCTTCTGGTCCACCAGATTGGCCGATCGGCTGTTGGCGTGGATCAGGACGCGTTCAGCGGTTTGGCCCTGCGCGGCATGTGTGGTCTGGACATAGGCGTGGCGGATATGGGCATCGCGGGGGTTTGCAAGGTCAAGATGCTGCTCCCGGCCATTGGCAAGCTGCAATGTCGCCCGCGATTGGTCGGGGTCAATGCCCGTTATTGTGCCAAGCAGGCCATTGGTCCGCCCCATGGCGCCATCGTTGCGCGTGAACTGGATGCGGTCGCCCTCGCGCAAGTCCATGGTGCGCGGCGCATAGGCCTGCACATGGCCAGCACCCCATTGCCGGGGGTGCCAGTCGATTGTCGCGCCATCAGGTCCGGCAAGGGCAACACGGTTGCGATCGGGATCGACGCCCGTGATGCGCAGCGCTTCGCCCCGGCTCACGCCCTTGGCCGCATAATCGCGGGTGAAGCGGACGATATCGCCAATGGCATAGCTGGCGGCTTCGCGGGTTTCGGCGCGGGTCAGGCCTTTAGCCTCCAGGCTTTCAAACGTCAGCGCCGATGCGGAAAGCTCGCCGTTGGCGGCAAGGTTCTCGCGGATCAGGCCGGTCAGGCGATCTCGCCCTTCGCGCGAAGGCTCGATCACCAGCGTCTTGGCGCGCTGTTCTGGCGACATGATGGTGTAGCGCTGGGCGATCAGCGCAAGCCGCTCCTCCGCACTGGCGGCCTCCAACACCTGGCCGCCGCCGCGTTCCAGCGCTTCCATCGCTTTGCCCGCATGGCCTTCGATGGAGGCCATGACCGCTTCGCGCGTGTCGGCATTGGTCTGGCGCACAACTTCGGCCAGCTTGGCGGTGGGCATGCCCGCCTGCTGCAACTGGGCAAAGGCGGCCCCGGCGCCGACCGATCCCAATTGCCGTACATCGCCAACCAGCACCACGCGAACGCCTGCCTTGTCCGCGCTGGACAACAAGCGGGCCATGTCATGGGCGGACAGCATGGAGGCTTCATCCACGATCCAGACGGCATTTCTGCCAGGCATCTTGGCCTCGGGCGCGAGCAAATGGCGGGCGACCGTATCGCTGCGCAGGCCAAGCGATTGGCCCAGCACGCCCGCCGCCGATGCAGTGGGGGCCAGCGCGGTGACCGCCATTCCGCGTTGCTTCGCCTCGCGGGCATAGGTGGCGAGCACCGTGGTAGTCTTGGCCGTGCCTGCATAGCCTTGGACGGCGGCAACACGGTCGGGCGATGTCAGCAAATCCAGGGTCGCGCGGCGCTGCCCCTCGGTCCAGGTGAAACCGGCCCGCTCGGATTGCCGGGCGGCTTGCTCCACGGCGCGAGCGGCGGCGATTGGCCCGGCGAGCGGCGCGGCCATACCCCGGCCAGCAGCTTCGATGCGCAGCATGCTGCGCTCGGTCTCGATCCCTGATGGTGTGGTGAAGCCAGCAAATTCGGTGCCGCGCCGGTCGAGATAGGGGCGCGGGACCAAGGTGCCAGTCGCTTGTGCTTCGGCAATCGCGGCGGTGATGTCGCCATGCCCCAGCTTGCCAAAGGCATGGTCGCCGACCTCGCGCGTCAACGTGTGGAGGGAAAACACCGCCTCGCGCTCAGACAGTTTGGCGGCGGCAAAGGCCACGGCCTGCCGCGCCAGCAAGGCAGGATCGGACCGCATGGCCTCTGCGCGCGTATCGGCCTCGGCCATCAGCTTGTCCCGCGCGGCCTGATCAAACCCGGCGCCATCGGCGGCGGCGCGCCAAGCCTGCCGCAAAGTGCCATGGTCAACGCTGGCCTTGGCTTCGCGCGTGTCGAGCGCCGCGATCTGCCTCTCGGCGGCACTGGCCTCGGCGCGGGTCTTGCCCCGCTCGGCCAGACGCGCCTCGATCGCGGCGGTGCGCTGGCTGAGGGCTTCGACGGCGGCTTTGGGCACGCCTGCGATCTCGAAAGTGGATTCCTTGCCGCGCTCGATCGTGTAGCCAAGCTGGGCAACGCCATGGGCCAGTTCCTGGCGATAGATCGCGCCAATGTCCTTCTGAAGCTGATAGATGGCGCGCGGCTCCAGACTGCGCCACGCGCCTTGCTGATCGCGTGTGGCGTTCAGAACCACGGCATGGGTGTGCAATTGCGGGTCTTGCGCCCGGCTGGTGTCGTGACGGAAGGTGGCGATGGCAAGATTGCCGGTGGCTTCGCGCTTCACCTCGGCGCCATTCCTGATCCGGGTCGCGGCCATGTGCTTCTCCACATGGGCCAGCGCCACTTTGGCCGCCGCCGCATGGGCCGCGATCAGGCGCTTGTCCCCGGCAACCTCGGCCATGATCGAGACCGATTTGGGCGCGGACAGGGTGATGTCCCATCCGGGGCGATGCTCGACCTTGCCGCCGCGCGTGGTGCCAAGCTGCTCGCCTGCAATGCGCCCCTCCAGCATGGCGCGGAACTGGTCGCGATCGACCTCGCCGGAAAGGCCAAGATGATCCGCCCCCTTGCCGAACCATTCCGATGGGGCGAGGCCGCCTTCCGCGTAATAGTCGTCGGCCTCGTAATAGCTGGCCGCTTGGCCCGCGCTTGATAGCGCGCTGACGGTCGCCACCATCACACCGGCCCCTGCATCTGGCCCGCCGCGCGCGCGTCGCGGCTGATCTGGCTGGCCCGGCTCCACAAGGTTGCGTTGGCAGGCGCGGGGATGAAGCCGAGTTGCCTTGGGCTCCCGCGCGCCGTGATATGATCGGCGGTGAGATGGATGCGCGCCACCGGCAAGCCATCGGGCAGCAGCAGGAAGCCATGGTGAGGCTCCAGCCGCAATTCGCTTTCCAGCACGGCGGGACGAAACTGGCGCTGGGTGTTGAGCGTGGTGCGCGGCAAGTCGGCGCCGAAAGATAGCGTGTCGGTCGAGCTGCGCAATTCGACCTCGCAATCGCCGATGGTCTGGCTGGCCCAACTGCGCGTCTCGCGGTCCACGGTCTGGAGAAACAGCTTGGTGTTGCAGCAGGCCAGCATGGCCTCGGCGATGTTGGTGCCATAGCGGTTGCGCATCTGGCCCAGCGCCTGAAAGGTCAGCACAATCGCAGCGCCAAACTTGCGCCCCTCGGGCAACAGGCGGGCCAGATTGTCCACCTTGGGCAGGTCAGCCAACTCGTCCAGGATGAACCATATCCGCCGATTGGGCGAAGGCGACAGGCCCAGAACGGCGCTGGCCGCGCATTCCAGCCAGCAGGCCATCAGCGGCTTGGAGGCCTCGAAATAGTCCTCCTTGCGCGGCACGAAAATCCACGGCTTGGCACCTTCGCGGGCGTCCAGCCCTGCGATGAAGTCGCGGAAGGCGAAATGCTCGGCAGTGCCATCATCGACGCGCAGGAACTGGATCAGGTTGGCCGCCTTGGCCAGCATGAACAGCACCGAGCCGGTGGCGCGATCAGCATCATCGGCAAAGGTGCGCGCCGATGATGTGTGCAGCAGCCATTGCTTGAGCTGGTCCTTGCTCTTGACCTGCAAGGCCTCCAGCAGGGCTTCGAGCCGACAATTGCCCTCCGCCCAGAGCGAGCGCAGCATGTTGGCGACCAGGATGCGGCTGGTTTCCATCCAGACATCATCGTCCTGGCTGCTGGTATCGGACACCAACTGACGCGCGATGCGGTCGGCGTCGGCGGGATGGGAAATCTCGTCGAACGGCGACCAGAAGGCGCATCGGGCGTCGAAGGGGTTGAGGATGATGTCGCCGCGCTCGGGCCGGTAGTAATGGGCGATGAACTCGCCGCTGGTGTCATAGACCAGCGCCGGTTCTCCGCGCCTTTCGATGCCATCGAGCATCTGGCGCAGCGCGGTGGTCTTGCCGCTGCCCGTGGTGCCCAGCATCGCGAAATGGCGCGTCTCGATCCGGCGAGGAAGCGGGATGGCGCCGATGGAGAGTTCATCGCCCGCTTGTGGCGGGGCAGTGATGCCTGCCAGTGCGGCCTCGTCGATCACCCGCGTGCCGGACAGCACCCGGTCGCCCATCGTGTCCTGCCCCTGATCGACCATGGCGCGACGGAGCAGCTTGATGGCCATGATGCCAAGGCAAAGGCCCATCAGCGCGCCGATAAACATCGTGGCCAGCCACCAATGATAAGCGCTGGCGAAATCCGCGCCATAGGCCACGTCGCTGGCGGCCATGGTCTCGCGGATACCATCGACCAACACATTCATGGCGGGCTCGCGCCCCAAGAGATTGCCCGTCATCACAAGGCCGCGCGCGAACAGGCATTGGAGGGCCAGCGCAAAGGTCTCGGTGGAAAGCACCAGGCGGGAGAGGACCAGCGCCCCGCCAAGCGTCATCACGGCCAGCAGCTTGGCAAAGAAGCCAAGCCGATGCTGGTACTGCGACAGGCGCATCCGCCACAGGGCATGGGCGCGGGTGGTGAAGTCTTGCCCGCCGATCATGGCCGCCCCTCCATGGCCAGGCCGCGCTGGCGATCGAAGGCCGCGCGCGCTTCGGCGGCGATGGCTTCATCGCCCTGGCGGGCACCCAGCGCGGCGTTGCGGGCATAGGCATAGGCGGCGCAGGCCACGAACAGGTTGCGGTCGAGCACGCGCTCCAGCTCGATCAGCCGGACCGCGATGGTGCCGACTTCCTCGGCGATCTCGCGCGTGTCGGCGTCCCGGGCAGCGCCCCCGGCGATGACGGTGAGGCCAGCGTCAATCGCTTGGAGTAGCGTGCGGTACGGTGGTAGGCCCCGCCGCTCGGCCAGAGCCAGCAGCACCCGCTCCTGCTCGGGGCGCAGGCGGATGGTGCGCTTGGTGGCGGTCAGCATGCCCACCTCCCGCGCGCGCTCCGGGCGCGCTCATGGAATGGCGGATTTACGCCATCCGCAAAGCCTGCCGGGCAAGAGCGCGCGGATGGCGCGCTCTGAGACCCGCAGAAAAAGGCTCTGCACATGTGCGTGGGGTGTGTAGTCCTATAGGCGGCGCGATGCGAAGCATCGTGGCTGGCGGATGGCTTTTGCCGTGGGGCCATGTCAGGCATCGTTGTCTCCCTCGGGCTTCCTGGCGGGAGACGCGAAGGCGTGGATCGCCTGCGCTGCCTTAGCGTCGGCGTCAGCGCGATCGGCAAAGGGGCGCTGCGGATGGGCAGGCAGGAATTTGAGCGGGGTCTGGCCGCGCCATTCCTCCACGGCGGCATCGACTGCCGCGCGCAATTTCTCATAGAGGTCGTGGGCGCGCACTGGGTCGATATGCGCCCATTCCAGCTTGCGATAGATATAGGCGCCCAGCGGGAAGTCCTGCCCGTCGATGGTGATCGCTGGGCCTTCGAACTGGACTTGATACCGCGCGCCCCGGAAGCGTTCGAACAGCGGGCGTTCGAGATAGAGCCAATCGAGAATGAACGACCGATAGGCCCGGCCATCCGCGCCCGGGCGGTTGAGCCGCCGCAGGAAGGCCTCATTCATGTCCCTGGCGATCTTGTCCTGGAAGGCTTCGGACGCAAGGATGCTCTCGATCAAAGACGGTTTGTCAGTCATGGCAGTCTCCGCGCGGCGAAGCCTCGCCTCGCCGCGAAAGTGGATTTGGGGAGGGGCATGGACGCAGGCGAGGGCGGTCCCACCCATCAGGTGGGCAGGGGCTGTTCGTGCGCTTGCGGCTCAATATCGGCGGGTTTGCAGCCCGTTCAGCCAGTCTTCGATGTCACCCGAACGCCAGCGAATTTTTCCCGCGCCGATATTGCACGGGCAGGGGAAGGTGCCATTGCGGGCACGACGATAGAGCGTGGTGCGGGATTTGAAGCCGGTGACGTTGAGCACGTCAGTGACGGTGAGAAGTTGCTCGCGATTCGTAACCACGGCGGCGTCCTTTCATTCGTTGGAATGCAAGGCGTGCCAGACGAGGGCCTTTATGCAATTCAGAGCCCCATTCACGGAATTTCATTCAGTGGCAAACTGCGCAAAAAGCGTTGGAAGGGAGGGTAATTGCCCGAATGCACCTTCTCCAGCATGCTGCGGCTATAGCCTTCTTTTTCAAGCTCTTCCTTCTTGCTCTCAAAGCCCTTTCCTGCGAATTCCGGGCGGCGAAAGGCGACGATCAGGTTCAGCACGTTGCGAAAGGCCGTGGCATCTGAGCTAGTGCCCTGGGCATGGTCCAGAAGCCATTGGTGGATCGCTTCAAAGCGGGCTGTATCGTCAAGGTCGATGAGCGTTTTGGACGAAAGCTCGGTCGCGGCGACCATTCCGCGTATGTCGATCAGTATTTCGCCACCCGGGACAGGGCGGCGTCTGATAAGAAGCCAGTCCGTTGGGTTGGTGGAAAGGACCAGCAATTTGCCGCCATCAGCGGCGAAGCATTTCAACCAATCGGCGGCAAGCTCGCGCATCGTACCATCCGGCAAACGCTCGGCTACGCCAAATCTTCCGCCCGCCGCCCGGTTGCAAAATTCCTCCAGGTTAAGGATGCGATCCCGTTCGTCCGGGGTGGCGTTCTGGATCAGGGCTTCAAGGCGCGGCTCTTCGCTGCGATAAGCCCGGCGCATCGTGTTGCCGATCAGCCAGCCAGCTGGCAGGACGGGGGGCAAGGCCAGCAAGGCAGAGATGGGTTGAAGCGCCAGCCAGATGGCGCATGCCAGCAAACCGCCCGCTGCTGCATAGGCTGCCAAACGCCAATATCTGTTTTTGGCAGATCGGCGCGCGGCACCATACCAAGCCGCGTAAGCCTTGGTGCCAATCAGCGCCTCGGGCGTCAGGCTCGCATCAAGGTTGCAAAAGCGGGCAAAGGCAACGGCTGCCCTCTGATATTTGAGATAGTCGCCTTGCGCCGTGTCAGCCAATCCCGTTCGCCTTCCAGAATGCAATGCGGCGCATCCTAATGGCTCTGGCGTAGGGTCGCAATTGACGACGAGAGCCTCGGCAAGGCCGATTCCGAAGCGGCAAAAGGGCAGCTTTTGCGGAAGGGGCGAAATTTTTTTGAGAAGCGATCTGCACCACCAGCGCACCACCAGAAGGTTTTTGCTGGTCCCCCGGAGGGGTGGAATATCGCCTAAGTTACTGAAATATTGGTCGGGACGAGAGGATTCGAACCTCCGACCCCCACACCCCCAGTGTGATGCGCTACCAGGCTGCGCTACGTCCCGACCGGTGGGGCGCCTCTAAGCGGAACGTTTCGGGATGGCAAGCCCCTTGCACGGCATCTTTTTGCGCCGGCCGGGAAATGCCTGTGGATTGTGATGCGCGCAGGGCACGGCGATCGGGGTGCGAAAGGCGCGCCGATGGCGCTTCATTGCCTTGCCTTTCCCAAACTGCTAGCAGCCGCGGCCAATTGCAACAATCGGGGGAAGGTGCGGCCACACGTGCCCCGCCGGGGGTTGTAAACCCTTGTCTCCGATCCCACGAACGGTTCTGTCATGCTCAGCCTTCTCTCCGCCGCCGCCGCCAATGCGGCTTCGCCGCCCGCCTACCTCCAGTTCCTGCCGCTGGTGGCCATGGCCGTGATCTTCTATTTCCTCATCCTGCGTCCGCAGATGAAGCGCCAGAAGGAACACCAGCAGCGCCTGGCCGCCTTGCAGAAGGGCGATTCCGTGATCACCGCCGGCGGCCTGCTCGGCAAGATCGTGCGGATCGACGATGCCTATGTCGATCTGGAACTGGCCCCGGGCGTGCGCGTCAAGGCCGTGCGCTCCACCCTGGGTGAGATCGTGCAGCCCGGCGACAAGCCCGCCAACGACTGACCGTTACCGGACCCTGGCCGATCTCGTTGGTCCAACCACATAGATTTCTGGCCCGATAGATTTCTGAAAGCCCGATCATGCTCGATTTTCCGCGCTGGAAGGTACTGATGCTATGGGGGGTGACCATCCTGGTCGCCCTGGCATCATTGCCTTCGCTGTTTACGGTCTCTGGCCTTGCCTGGCCCTCGGCCCTGCCTTCGCCCACGATCAACCTGGGCCTGGACCTGGCCGGTGGCAGCCACATCCTGCTCGAGGCCGATCCATCGCAAGTGCGCGAGCAGCGGTTGGAAGGCATGGAGGAATCCGTCCGCAACAAGCTGAAGACGACCGATGCCACCATCCGCATCAGCGACATCAGCAACAACAACGGCAGCCTGACCTTCCTGGTTGACGATGTCACCAAGGTGGACGCCGTGCGCGAGGCGATCCTGCCACTGACGTCGGGCGCGGGCCTGACCGGCCAGCGCGACTGGAACATCCAGGTGGTGGACGGCAACCGCTTCGTCCTCACCCCCACGCAGGAAGGCATCGACCAGGCCGTGAGCCAGGCGATGGACACCGCCGTGGAAGTGGTGCGCAAGCGCATCGACGGCCTGGGTACCAAGGAACCAACGATCCTGCGCCAAGGCGCGCAGCGCATCGTGGTGCAGGTGCCGGGCCTGCAGGACCCGCAGCAGCTCAAGAGCCTGCTGGGCCAGACCGCCAAGCTCGAATTCAAGCTGGTCGATCAAAGCGCGCTGCCGTCTGACCTGGCGCGCGGCATTGCCCCGGCCGGCAGCCAGATCCTGCCGTTTGCCGATCCCAAGCAGGGCGTGCCGATCGCGGTCAAGCGCCTGGGCGGCATTCGCGGCGACGAACTGACCAACGCGCAGGCCGGCAACAACCCGCAGACCAACGAACCGGTGGTGAATATCACGTTCAACACCGAAGGCGGCGCCAAGTTCGCCAAGTTGACCACGCAGAACGTGGGCAAGCCCTTTGCCATCATTCTCGATGGCAAGGTGCTGTCGGCACCCAACATCAACGAACCGATCCTGGGCGGCAGCGCGCAGATTTCCGGCCACTTCACCGCTGAAAGCGCGGGTCAGCTGGCAATCTCGCTGCGCTCTGGCGCCCTGCCGGTCGATCTCAAGGTCGTGGAAGAACGCACGGTCGGTCCTGACCTTGGCGCCGATTCGATCCGCAAGGGCGTGATCGCCATGGCGGTCGGCACGCTGGCCCTGGTGGTATTCATCATCGCCACCTATGGCCGCTTCGGCGTCTATGCCTGCCTTGCGCTGGTTATGAACATGCTGATGATCCTGGGGGTCATGGCCACGATCGGCGCCACGCTGACGCTGCCAGGCATTGCCGGCTTCGTGCTCACCATCGGCGCCGCGGTCGACGCCAACGTCTTGATCAACGAGCGTATCCGCGAAGAACGCCATCGCGGCCGCCGCGTCGTGGCGGCGGTCGAAACCGGCTACAAGGAAGCCAGCCGCGCCATCTTCGATGCCAACGTCACCAACGTGATTGCGGCCGTACTGATGGCCAGCTTTGGCTCCGGCCCGGTCAAGGGCTTTGCCGTGGTGCTGATGATCGGCATTGCCACCTCGGTCTATACCTCGATGTGGCTCACCCGCATGTGGGTGGCGCAATGGCTGCGCCGCGCCCGCCCTGCCGATCTCAAGCTGTGACAGGGGAGCGATAACCCATGAAACTTTTGAAGCTCGTTCCCGACAACACCAACATCCACTTCCTCAAGTGGCGCGTGCCGTTCTACCTGGGCAGCCTGCTGCTCATGGCCGCCTCGCTTGGCCTGGTGTTCACCAAGGGCCTGAATCTGGGCGTCGATTTCGTCGGCGGTCAGATGATCCGCGTGACGTTCGAGCGCAGCGCCGAGGCGCCGGTGGCCGACCTGCGCAGTGAAGTGGCCAAGCTCGGCTATGGTGAGCCGATCATCCAGCGCTATGGCAAGCCCAACGAAATCTCGATCCGCATGAAGCTGCCCGAGGGTTCGGAGCATGATGCCGCGCAGTCTGACAAGATGGCGCGCACCATCACGGCCGATATCAAGAGCCACCACACCGATGCGCGGATCGACGGCATCGATTCGGTTTCCGGCAAGGTGTCCGGCGAACTCAAATGGGACGCGTTCAAGGCGCTTGGCCTCGCCGCGCTGGCTGTGGCCGCCTATATCTGGATCCGCTTCGAATGGCAGTTCGGCGTCGGCGCCCTGTTCAGCCTGGTGCACGACGTCACGCTCACGCTTGGCATGTTCGCGCTGACCCAGATGGAGTTCGACCTCAACATCGTGGCGGCACTGCTCACGCTGATTGGCTATTCGCTCAACGATACGATCGTGGTCTACGATCGCGTGCGCGAAAACCTCAAGAAGTATCGTAAGATGCCGCTGCCCGAACTGCTCGATCTGTCGGTCAACGAAACGCTGGCACGCACCATCGTCACGTCGCTGTCGATGCTGATCACGCTGGTGGCGCTGCTCGCGTTTGGGCCGGAAGTGATCTTCGGCTTTACCGCCGCCATCACCCTGGGCATTTTCGTGGGTACCTACAGCTCGATCTACATGGCTGCGCCCATCCTGATCTGGCTCAAGGTCAATCCCAAGAGCTTCGTGCCCACCGAAACCGCGCTGGAAAAGCAGGAGCGCCTCGCGCGCGAAGGCGCCTGATTTTTGGCGATTTAATGTAAGGTTTCGCACCACCCCCAACCCCCTCCTCTGAAGAGGAGGGGGCTTTTTTATGTCTTACTCCCCATCCTCTTCAGAGGAGGGGGGCGGGGGGTGGTGGGAGCCACAACCTAGGCGCAAGTGGCGCGCTCAGCCCGCGACAACCTTGCCGTAAACATCAGCCAGCATTGCGGCGTTGTTTTCCCAACTGAACCGCGCGGCGCAGGCCGCAACCGCTTCGGGTGCGCTGGGCTGGGAAATGAGGGCCGCCAGCGCGCGGGCAATCGCGGCAGGCTCGCGGGCGGCAATGCGCCCGGCGGCCGGCGCCATCAGCACTTCGCGCGCGCCGCCGATATCCGGAATTACCAGCGGCGTGCCGCAGGCCAGCGCCTCGATCCACACGTTGGCCAGGCCTTCGCGTTCGGACGGCAGCACCATCGCGCTGGCGCCGGCCATCAGCACCGGCATGAAATCGTGGCCCAGTGCGCCCATGAAATGCACGCGATGCGCCACGTCCAGCTGGCGGGCCAGCGCGCGCAGCGCCGCCTCGTCGGGGCCGGTGCCGGCCAGGGCCAGGCTCACCCCTTCCATGCCGGGTTCGGCCAGGGCCTTGATCGCCAGGGCCTGGCCCTTGATCGCGATCAGCGCGCCGACGCAGGCCACCAGCGGGCCGTCGGCGGGAATGTGAAAGCGTTCGGCCAGGATTGCGCGCGATGCGGCGCGGGGGCGGGGGTGGAAACGGCCGTGATCAAGCCCGGTATAGTGCACGGTGATGGCGCGTTCGGGCAGGCCCAGATCGGCCATGTCGTCAGCCAGCGCCTGTGACACGCTGAGCAGCGCCCCGGCGCCCTGGGCCGCGGCGGTCATCTGGCGCAGCGCCTCTGGCCGATGTCCCCATACGTGAATGTCTGATCCGCGCGCCTTGATGGCATAGGGCAGGCCGAGCGCATCGGCGATCCGCGCGGCGGCGGGGCCATCGGGATAGAAGAACTGCGCGTCCACCATGTCGAACGGCCGCTCGGCATGCAGCCGCCGCGCCAGCGGCAGCACCGCACGCACGATCAGCGCCGGGTTCAGGCGGCCCGAAAGACCCGGCAGCAGGCGAAACCGGGGATGATGCACCGGCACGCCGCTGCGCCGTTCCATCGGCGGAATTCCCAACAACGGGCGATAGACACGCGGCATCAGTGCGCCGGGCAGGGGGGGCAGGCCGATCGGATTGATCACCGTCACGTCCCAATCGGGCCGCGCGGCCAGCGCTTCCATCTGCCGCGCCACGAACCGGCCAAAACCGGGCCGAAGCGAGGCAGGATAGAGCGTGGACAAGCTGAGCAGGCGCAACGTCATGGCTCAGGGCGTAGCGCGAAAATGCTGCGTGTGCGAGGGCAAGCGTACCGGAATGGACACAAAGGGCCTGGAGGGCCAGATATTGCGGCGGATTGGCGTCAGAGTGGGCGAACCAGAACTTCGGCCACGGCAATCCACGCCGGGCGATCGATCACCAGTTGCCGTTGACCAGGCCCGGGCGGGAGCAGCGCCACGCGGCCATCGCGATGGTCGATCATCCGGCCAAAGGCAAAGCGCCCGCCCGGCCGCGGCGCAAGCACATCGCGGTTGAGACCACGGCCGATCTCGGCGGCGTCGAGCCGGCGCAGCCATACCTGGTCACCCGCCCGCCAATCACCCGCGCTGGCTTCCACAGACAGCGCCATCAGCCCCTCGCGCCCCAGCAGCGTGTCGGGCAATTGCGCCAGGATCGGGGTTGGCACCGGTTCGGCGCCGACCGGGGTGAGGCGCGCCACGACATGTGCCTGCGCGTCGTCTCCCGCGCGCACGAGCAGTTCGGGATCGATGCCCAGGGCGGCGCCGATCCGGTTCATCCACTTGAGTGAAAGCGATCGGGTGCCGGTTTCCAGGCGGCCGATCGTTTGCGCCGTAGTGGCGGGATTACAGCGCGCGGCAACGTCGGCCAGCGTAAGCCCCTTTTGCCTGCGAATTTCGCGAATTCTGTTGATCATCGGGGATGGTCCACATCTACAGGCGTGAGGTGTTATGCTTTCTTACCCGTAATTTGGACGGCAGGGCAAGCATCCTTGCACAATTGATCACGAGAACCGGCGTTGGTCGATTCATATCGTGATTTGGTCGATTGCCGTATCATTTTGATTGTCGCTGCACGGTGGCCGTGGCACCTCGTCTCACTTGAAACAAAAAGCCAGGGAGCGACCCTTTAGATGATGCACGGTTTGGAACGACGCGCCTTCCTTTCGCTGGCTGGCGGCACCATGGCGGGTGGCCTGCTGGCCGGCATGCCGGGCTTGGCTTTCGCCCAAGATACTGGCGACGCAGCATTTGTTTCCCTGCTCGATCGCATTTTCTGGTCCAGCCTGTTGATCGAGCCGGAACGCGCGACCGGCCTTGGCCTCGATACCGGCGTGCGCGCCATGCTGCGCCACCGGCTCGACAGCGCCGGGCAGGGCGGCCGCGAAGCCAGCCTGGCGTTTTATCGCGATGCCCGCGCTGCGGTCGCCGGGTTCGATCCGGCCGGATTGAGCGCTGCCAACAAGCGCAATCGCGCCATCGTCCTGCATCGCCTGGGTGACCAGTTGAGCGGCGCTGCCTTTGATATCGATGATCCGCAAACGCCGTTCACTATCGATCAGCAGCGCGGCGCCTATTTCTCCGTGCCTGATTTCCTCGATAACCAGCATCCGATCGAAAAGCTCGACGATGCCGAGGCCTATCTCGATCGCCTGGCCGCGTTCCCGGTCGTGCTTGATGATCAGACCGCCGAAGTGGCGCGCCAGGCCGGCTTGGGCCGCATTCCCCCGGCCTGGGCGATCGATCTGGCGCTGGGCCAGATGGGCAAGCTGCGCGGCGTGCCGGCTGGCGAAAGCGGGCTGGTCACCTCGCTGGTGCGGCGCGCCCGTGAAAAGGGCCTGGCCGGCGATTGGCAGGGCCGCGCCACGGCGATCGTCAAGGACAAGGTCTATCCCGCGCTCGATCGCCAGATCGCGCTGCACCGCCGCCTGCGTGGCAAGTCGGCGCCCGGCGATGGCGTGTGGCGCCTCAAGCGTGGCGATGACATCTACGCCGCCGCGCTCGCCAGTGCCACCACCACCACGCTCAGCCCCGAGCAGGTGCACAAGATGGGCCTGGAGCAGGTGGCCGATATCACCGGCCAGCTCGATACCGTGCTCAAGGCGGCCGGGCACACTACCGGCACCGTGGGGGAGCGGCTGTCCGCGCTCAACCGCGCCAGCGACCAGCTCTATCCCGATACTGCGCAGGGCCGCACCGATCTGATCGCGGGGCTCAACAAGAGCGTGGCCGCGATGCGCGAAAAGCTGCCGCGCGCCTTTGCCGATATCCCCAACGATCCGCTGGTGATCCGCGCCGTGCCCACCGATATCCAGGATGGTGCGCCCAACGGCTATTACAACAGCGCCCCGCTCGATGGCTCGCGGCCGGCGATCTATTGGATCAACCTCAAGTCGGTGAACGACTGGCCCAATTATACCTTGCCCTCGCTCACCTATCACGAAGGCATTCCCGGGCATCATCTCCAGGGTGGCTATGCCCAGGGTGGCGGTGAGCTGCCGTGGATTTTGCGCGATTACTTCATTTCCGCCTATGGCGAGGGCTGGGCGCTCTATGCCGAGCAGCTGGGTGACGAACTGGGCGGTTATAACGGCATCGAACGTGCCGGCTATCTCCAGTCGTTCCTGTTCCGCGCCGTGCGCCTGGTGGTCGACACCGGCATCCACCACTATCGCTGGAGCCGGGAAAAGGCGACGGCCTACATGGTCGAGAAAACCGGCTTTACCCAAGCGCGCAGCCAGCGCGAGATCGAGCGTTATTGCACGATGATCGGCCAGGCCTGCAGCTACAAGATCGGCCACACCGCGTGGGTCGCCAACCGCAAGAAGGCGCAGGCGGCGCTGGGCGACAAGTTCAGCCTGCCCTGGTTCCACGCCGTGCTCAAGGAAGGCTCGATGCCGCTCTCGATGCTCGAAGCGCGGATCGACGAGCGCATTGCGGAGCGTTTGCGCAGCGCCTGATCAACACGGGAGCCGGGTGGCCTTGTGGCCGCCCGGCTCCCGTTGCCAGAACGTTCAGGCGCCTTCGACCTGTTCGGCCAGTTCGAGCCAGCGTTCCTCGGCCGCTTCCTTTTCCCCGCGCGCCTTGGCTACGGCCTCGCTCAGCGCGGCAAAGCGCTTGGGATCGCGGCTATAGAGCGCCGGATCGGCCAGCGCGGCTTCATCGCGCGCGATCGCCGCATCGAGTTCCTCGATGCGCTTGGGCAGCATTTCGTAGTCGCGCTGGTCCTTGTAGGTCAGCTTGGCCTTGCGCGGTGCCGGTGGCGGCGGGGGAGGGGCCGCCTCGGCCACCTTGCTCGCGCCCACCTTGGGCTGGGCGGCCAGGCGCGCCTTGCGCTGGCGCTCCCAATCGGCATAGCCGCCCACCACGATATCGACCTTGCCCGAGCCATCCATGCCCAGGGTGATATTGACCGTGCGATCGAGAAAGTCACGGTCGTGGCTGACGATCAGCACGGTGCCCTCGTAGTCGCCGATCACTTCCTGCAACAGGTCGAGCGTTTCTAGGTCGAGGTCGTTGGTCGGCTCGTCGAGCACCAAGAGGTTGGAGAACCGCGCAAACTCGCGCGCCAGCAGCAGGCGCGAGCGTTCGCCGCCCGAAAGCGTGCCCACGCGCGCTTCGACCAGGCCGGGATCGAACAGGAAGTCCTTGAGATAGCCGTGGATATGCTTGCGCACACCGCGTACGTCGATCCAGTCGCCGCCTTCGGCCAGCACATCGCGCACACGCTTTTCCGGCGCCATCAGGCTGCGCTGCTGGTCGATCACTACCCCGGTCAGCGTCTGGGCCAGCGTGACGCTGCCTTCGTCGGGCGCCAGTTCGCCGGTCAGGATTTTCAGCAGCGTGGTCTTGCCCGCGCCGTTGGAGCCGACCAGGCCGATGCGGTCGCCGCGCTGGATACGCAGCGAAAAGTCCTTGATGATCGTGCGATCGCCAAAGCGCTTGGTCACGTGGTCGGCCACGATCACCGACTTGGTCTTGCTGTCGTCGCTGGCGATGGCGAGCTTGGCCGCGCCTTGCGGGCCGGTCATCGCGGCGCGTTCGGCGCGCATTTCGTGCAGCTTTTCCAAGCGGCCCATGTTGCGCTTGCGCCGCGCGGTGACGCCGCGATGCAGCCAGTGCTCCTCGATCTTGAGCTTGGCATCGAGCTTGTCGGCCGCGCGCGCCTCTTCGGCGTGGACCTGCTCCATCCACGCTTCATAGCCGCCAAAGCCCACTTCCTTGCGGCGCAGGCTACCCCGGTCGAGCCACAGCGTGGCGCGCGTCAGCCGCGTCAGGAAGGTACGGTCGTGGCTGATCACCACGAACGCGCCGTTGAAGCGTTGCAGCCAGTCTTCCAGCCATTCGATCGCCGCCAGGTCGAGGTGGTTGGTCGGCTCGTCGAGCAGCAGCACATCGGGATCTTGCGCCAGGGCGCGGGCCAGCGCCGCCCGGCGCCGCTCCCCGCCCGAGGCGTTCTGCGCTTCGCGCGCCAGGTTGATGCCCAGCTGATCGGCGATGGCTTCCACTTCGTGCGGTTCGGGCGCATCGGGCCCGTGCAGCGCGAAATCGCGCAAGGTGGCAAAGCCCTTGAAGAACGGGTCCTGCTCCAGCGTCACCACGCGCGCGCCGGGCTGGACCGAACGCTTGCCCTTGTCGGCATCGATCGTGCCGGCAATTAGTTTGAGCAGGGTGCTCTTGCCCGCGCCGTTGCGCCCGATCAGGGCGAGACGGTCACGCGGGGCGATTTGGATGTCGAGGTCCTGGAAAAGCCAGCCGGTGCCTTGATGCAGGCCCAGCCCTTCCCAGCTCAGGATTGGTGCTGCCATAAGCCCCTGCGCTTAGCGGCGGGCTGGCCACAGGTCCACCTGAACATGGCGAAACGGTGCTATTCACAACTTGTTCAATAGGATTGTTGCATGCACAAGGCATGACGATGCTCCGCCGCCTTCTCCTTGCTGCTGCCAGCGTGCTGGCCCTGGCTGCCGCCGCACCAGCGGCCAACGCCCAGATTCGCAACGAACAGGACCGTGCCCGCCAGGATTTGGCAGCCGGCCATGTGCGCTCGCTGCGCGAGATCGAGGCGCGCGTATTGCCGATGATGCGCGGCGCCCAGTATCTCGGGCCTGAATACGATCCCCAGGCGCGGGCCTATCGCTTGAAATTTATTCGCGAGGGCCGGGTGGTGTTCGTCGATGTCGATGGCCGCACTGGCCAGGTCATGGGCGAATCGCGCTGATATCCCCCGCCGGTTACACGGCATGATGCGCCACGCGGGAACCGTTTCTTGACCGTTCAGGTTCCTGTCGCCATCTAACCTCCATTCCAGCACGTTCGCGCCGCCCGTCCATCCGGGCAGCCGGCGCCAGAAGGGGCCAATTGCCATGCGTATCCTGATCGTCGAGGACGAACCGACCCTGGGGCGGCAGCTCAAGTCCACGCTCGAGCAGAACGGCTATGCCGTGGACCTGTCGACCGATGGGGAAGACGGCCACTTCCTTGGTTCGACCGAAGACTATGACGCGGTGATCCTCGATCTGGGCCTGCCCGAAATCGACGGGCTCACCGTGCTGGGCATGTGGCGCAAGGAAGGCCGCAAGTTCCCCGTCCTCGTGCTCACCGCGCGTGACAGCTGGTCCGACAAGGTTGCCGGCCTCGATGCTGGCGCTGACGATTATCTCGCCAAGCCGTTCCAGACCGAAGAACTCATCGCCCGCCTGCGCGCGCTTATCCGCCGCGCCTCGGGCAATTCCTCGTCCGAACTGATCGCCGGCGATGTGCGCCTCGATACCCGCTCGGGCCGCGTCACCCTGCAGGGTGAGCCGGTCAAGCTGACGGCGCAGGAATACAAGCTGCTGTCCTATCTGCTCCACCACAAGGGCAAGGTGGTCAGCCGCACGGAATTGATCGAACACATCTATGACCAGGATTTCGATCGCGATTCCAACACCATCGAAGTGTTCGTCACGCGCATTCGCAAGAAGCTGGGCGCCGATGTGATCACCACGATCCGGGGCCTGGGCTACAGCCTCGACGATCCGGCGGCCGTGCGCGGATAAGGGCTGCGGCGTGAACCGGCTGGCCCGCCTCCTGCTGCGGCTGGGCTTCGGGCGCCACCGCGCCGAAGCCGCCGCTGCCACGGCAGGCGGGCGCCAGCACACCGGCTCGCTGTCGCGGCGCATGCTGCTGATCGCGTTTGCCTGGGTCACGGTGCTATTGCTGGGCGGCGGGCTGGCCCTTGATCGCACGCTGACCGGGCTGGTCACCCGCAATTTCGATGACCAGCTCAACTACATGCTCACTGCCATGGTCGCTTCGGCCGAAATCGGGCCCGATGGGGAGGTGTTCTTCAACCGCACCCTGGGCGACCAGCGCTTTCTCGAACCCAATAGCGGCCTCTATTGGCAGATTTCGGGGCAGGGGCATGACGATTTCCCCTCCCGCTCGCTGTGGGACCGGACGCTGAAGCTGCGCGCCGATCACGTCGACACCGCGCCGCACATCTACGATTCCAACCAGTTTGGCGATAACGAGCGGCTGCGCATGATCGAACGCTCGGTTATCCTGCCGGGCAGCAACACGCTGTGGCAGTTCTCCGTGGCGGCCAGCCGTGGCGAACTCGATGCGCAGATCACCCGCATCCGCGCGATCCTGGTCTGGTCATTCCTGGTCTTGGGCATGGGCCTGTTCATCATGGCTGGCCTGCAAACCTATTATGGCCTGGGTCCGTTGCGCCGCGTGCGCCGCGCGATTGCCGCCATGCGCGAAGGCGGCGCATCGCGCGTGAACGAGCCGCTGCCTCTGGAAGTCCAGCCGCTGGTCGAGGAAATCAACCTGCTGCTGGCCCATTCCGAAAAGCAGGCAGAAGAGGCGCGCACCCATGCCGGCAATCTCGCCCATGCGCTGAAAACGCCGCTGACCGTAGTGATGAACGCAGCCACCGCCCACGCGCCCGACCTGTCCGACACGGTGATCCGCGAAGCGGCGGTGATGCGCCGCCAGGTCGATCACCATCTCGCGCGCGCCCGCGCCGTCGGCCGGCGCGCCACCGGCCTGTCGCGCGCCACGGTATGGGAAAGCGCCGATGCCGTGGTGCGCGCCGTCACCCGGCTCTATGCCGATGTGCGCTTTGACCTCGATGGCAACCGCGAGGCGGGGGTGGCAATCGAGCGGCAGGATCTGGACGAGATCCTGGGCAACCTGATCGAGAACGCGGCCAAGTATGGCGGCGGATCGGTGTTCATCACCATCGACGCCGTGCCCACCGATCCGCGCTTTTGCGATATCTGGGTGGAAGACGACGGCATGGGCATACCCGAGGCGGAGCGCGAGCGGATTTTCGACCGTGGCGCCCGGCTCGATACCGGCAAGCCAGGCACGGGCCTCGGCCTGGCCATCGTGCGCGACGTGGCCGAACTCTATGGCGGCGCGGTGACGCTGGGCGAAAGCGAAGACCTGGGCGGTCTGCTAACGACCCTCAGATTGCCCCGCGCCAAATAAAAGATCCTCCCTCCGCGCCAGCGGGGGAGGGGAACCGCCTGCAAAGCGGGTGGTGGAGGGGGGTGAGCTACTCCCCCCGCTCGCGCGGATGGGCATTGCGATAGGCATCGAGCAGCGTGGCGGCATCCACCCGCGTATAGATCTGCGTGGACGACAGGCTGGCATGGCCCAGCAATTCCTGCAGGCTGCGCAAATCGGCTCCGGCGCCCAGCAGATGCGTGGCAAAGCTGTGGCGCAGGGCGTGGGGCGTGGCTGTGGCCGGCAGGCCCAGGGCCACGCGGGCGCGTGCCATCGCGCGCTGCACCAGGCCGGGCGAGAGCGGCCCGCCCTTGGCGCCGCGAAACAGCGCGGCGTCGCGCTCCAGCGGCCAGGGCACTTGCGCGGCATAGTCGGCCACCGCCTGGCGCACCGCCGGCAACAGCGCGATCACCCGCTGGCGCCCACCCTTGCCGGTCACCACCAGCCGCTCGCCCAGCGGCAGTACGCTGGCGGGCAGGGCCAGCGCCTCGGCAATGCGCAGGCCGGCGCCATAAAGCAGCAGCAGCACGGCGCGGTCGCGCGCGGCGATCCAGGGCGCGGCCTCGTCGGAAACCATCTCGGCCAGGGCCACGGCATCGTCGGGTGAAATCGGGCGGGGCAGGCCCTTCTTCACGCGCGGCCCACGCAGGCGCGGCGCTACGGCATCGGGCAGGCCGGCCTGGGCGCGGGCAAAGGCCAGGAACGCCTTGAGCGCGGAAAGCTCGCGCGCGGCAGAGGTATTGACCAGGCCCTCCGCGCGCCGCTCGGCCAGATGCTGGCGCAGGCGCGGGGCATCGAGCCGGGCCAGGCTGGCCCAGTCCTGCCCGGCGGGCAGAGCATCGAGCAGGCGCTGCGCGGTCTTGTGATAGGCGCGCACGGTGTGGGGCGATCGGCGCAGCGACAGCGCCAGGTGATCGTGCCAGGCAATCAGCAGGTCTGCCCGGTCCATGCCGCTTTTCCCTCAGCCTACCAGCTCGGCCGGCACCAGTTCGGCCAGCAGCGCATCGAGCAGCGGCATCCCCGCCTCGGTCACCACCAGCCGCGTGCCCTCGTCGCGCAGCAGGCCGCCACGCGCATGGAACGCGCGCTTGGACGGGTCGATCAGCGCGCTTTCCGCCAGGCCAAAGCGGCGGGAGAGGGCGGCGACATCCACCCCTTCATCCAGGCGCAGGCCCATCAGCAGCGCTTCGCTGGCCTGTTCGGTCCGGCCCAGCGCGCGTTGTTCCACCAGGCCATGGCCTTGCTCTGCCACCGCGCGCAGATAGTTTTCCGGCTTGCGATGCCTGACCGTGGCAGTTTCCAGCCGCCGGCCATGTGCACCCGGCCCGATCCCGGCATAGTCGCCATAGCGCCAATAGGTCAGGTTGTGGCGGCTCTGCTCGCCCGGTCGGGCGTGATTGCTGATTTCGTAGGCGGGCAGGCCGGCCGCGGTCATGCGTTCGCGGGTCAGCGCAAAAAGGTCGGCCGCGGCATCATCGTCAAGCGGGGTAAAGCGCCCTTCGCGCACCAAAGTGGCAAAGCGCGTGCCCGGTTCGATCGTCAGCTGATAGAGCGACATATGCCCGGTGCCCAGCGCCAGCGCCCGTGCCAGTTCGGCGTCCCACGTTTCCGGCGTGTGGCCCGGCCGGGCATAGATCAGGTCAAACGTCACGCGGGCAAAGTGACGCTGCGCCACGTCCAGTGCCGCCAGTCCCTCGTCTGCATTGTGCAGCCGGCCGAGGAAATGCAGCGTCTCGTCATCCAGCGCCTGGAGGCCCAGCGACACGCGGTTTATCCCCGCATTTGCCAGCGCGGCAAAATTGGCAGCTTCCACCGATGATGGATTGGCCTCCAGCGTGATCTCGATATCGCTGGCCAGGCGCCAGTGCTGCCCCGCCGCTTCGATCAGCCGCGCCACAAGCGCCGGCGGCATCAGCGATGGCGTGCCGCCGCCAAAGAAGATCGAGGTCAATTCCCGCGCCGGCAGCAGCGCCGCCTCGTGCGCCATGTCGGCCAGCAGCGCGCTTTCCCATGCCGCCATGTCGGTCTTGGCGCGCACATGGCTGTTGAAGTCGCAATAGGGGCACTTTGCGAGACAGAACGGCCAATGGATATAGAGCGCGAGGGGGGGCATTTGTTCTCCGGGAAATCGTGCGCAAGGCTTCACACCACCCCCAACCCCTCCCCTAAAGAAGAGGGGGCTTTTTCGGGTCTCGCTCCCCCCCTCTTCAGAGAAGGGGGTCGGGGGGTGGTGGGAAGCCTGACGCAACCCAGCCCCTTCTACCCCGCAAACTGCGCGGCGACCAGCTTGGCAAAGGCATCGGCGCGATGGCTGATGGCGTGCTTTTCGGCCGGATCGAGTTCGGCAAAGGTGCGCGTATCGCCCACCGGCACGAACACCGGGTCATAGCCAAAGCCCAGCGTGCCGCGCGGCGGCCAGGTCAGCGTGCCATCGGCCCGCCCTTCATAGCTGACCGCTTCGCCATCGGGCCAGGCAATCGCCAGAACGCAGGAAAACCAGCAGTCGCGCGGGGCATCCGGGCCCAGCTCGGCCAGCTTGCCCTCAACCTTGCCCATTGCCATGTACCAGTCGCGGCCGGGCCCGCCTTCATAGGGCGCCGCTTCCGCCCAATCGGCGGTATAGACGCCGGGCGCGCCGCCCAGCGCGGCCACCGAAAGCCCGGAATCGTCAGACAGCGCCGGCAGGTTGGCCGCGCGGGCAGCCGCGTGGGCCTTGATCAGCGCGTTTTCCACAAAGGTCGTGCCGGTTTCCGCCGGTTCGGGCAGACCAAGCTCGCCCGCCGACAGGCATTCCAGGCCATAGGGAGCCAGCAGCGCCTGGATTTCGCGCAGCTTGCCCTTGTTGTGCGTGGCGATGACCAGCTTGCCGGGGGCGAGCGTGCGGCTCACCGCGCCACGGCCTTTTCCTGCGCGGCGAAGATGTCGGTGCAGCCCAGGCGCGCCAGGCGCAGCAGGCGCAGCAGCGCTTCCTCGTCATAGGTCGCGCCTTCGGCGGTCGCCTGCACTTCGGCGATGTGGCCGCCTTCGATCAGCACGAAGTTGGCATCGGCATCGGCCGAGCTGTCTTCGATATAGTCGAGATCGAGCACCGGCGTGCCCTTGACGATCCCGCACGAGATCGCCGCGACCTTGCGGGTCAGCGGATCGTCCTGGATCGCACCGGCATCCATCAGCTTCTGCACCGCCAGGCGCAGCGCGACCCATGCGCCCGAGATCGAGGCCGTACGGGTGCCGCCATCGGCCTGGATCACGTCGCAATCCAGCGTGATCTGGCGTTCGCCCAACTTCTTGAGATCGGTCACGGCGCGCAAGCTACGGCCGATCAGGCGTTGGATTTCCTGGGTGCGGCCCGATTGCTTGCCCTTGGCCGCCTCACGGCTGCCACGGGTGTGGGTGGCGCGGGGCAGCATCGAATATTCCGCCGTCACCCAGCCTTCACCCTTGCCGCGCATGAACGGCGGCACGCGCTCTTCCACCGAGGCCGTCACCAGCACCTTGGTGTCGCCAAAGCCGATGAGGACCGAGCCCTCGGCATGCTTGGTGAAGTTGGTCTCGATGGTGATCGCCCGCATCTGATCGGCGGCGCGGCCGGAAGGACGCATGTTGAGGTTTCCTTGCAAGGGTGGGTGCCAGAATTGCGCGCTGCCTTGGCCGATTGCGTGATGGCCCGCAAGCAATTCCGCGCGGCATGCAATTCCCTTGAGCCTTGGGCCAAGGCTTCTACATATGGCTCTGGTATGAACGGCTCCACGCTTACCGATCTGTCCAACCGCGCCCGCGATATCTTCCGCCTGGTGGTGGAGGGCTATATCGCCTCGGGCCAGCCGGTTGGCTCCAAGACGCTGGCTGGCGCGGGCGGGGTCAATCTGTCGCCCGCCTCGATCCGCTCGGTATTGCAGGAACTCCAGGACGCCGGGCTGCTGGCCGCGCCGCACACCAGCGCCGGGCGCATGCCCACCGAAATGGGCCTGCGGCTGTTCGTCGACGGCATCATGCAGGTCGCCCAGCCGAGCGAGGCCGAACGCGCGCAGATCGAACGCGGCCTCAAGCGCACCCGCGCGCAGGGCGGCACGATCGAGGCGGCCCTGGCGGCGGCAACCTCGGCGCTGTCAGAGCTTTCGGCCGGGGCAGGGGTGATCATGGTGCCGCGCCGCGAACCGCGGCTGATGCAGCTTTCGTTCGTATCGCTGTCGCCCACGCGCGCGCTGGCCGTGCTGGTGGCCGAAGACGGTGGCATCGAAAACCGCGTGATTGACCTGCCGGCGCCCACCGCGCCCTTCATGCTGGAACAGGCCTCCAACTATCTCACCGCGCGTCTCGCCGGCCGCACCCTGGCCGAGGCAGTTGCTGCGATCCGCGCTGAAATTGCCGGCGGGCGCAGCGCGCTCGATGCTGCCAGCGCCGATCTGGTGCAGCGCGGCCTGGCAGTATGGAGCATCGACGCGGCCCAGCGCCCGGTCCTGGTGGTGCGCGGCCAGGCCAACCTGCTGGATGAAGCCGCGCTCGGCGATATCGAGCGGGTGCGCCTGCTGCTCGATGAACTGGAAAGCGCCGAGGCGATTGCCGGCGTACTTGATGCCGCGCGCGAGGCGCAGGCCACGCGCATTTTCATCGGCAGCGAGAACCGCCTGTTCTCGCTTTCGGGGTCTTCGGTGATCGCTTCGCCCTGGCGCGACGGCGAGGGGCGGGTGGTCGGTGTAGTGGGGGTGATCGGGCCAACGCGGTTGAATTATGCGCGCGTCGTCCCCATGGTGGATTTCACGGCCCAATCCTTGGGCAAACTTATCGGACAAGACGGATTTTCACGCAAATGACGGATAACGAGACGCGCCCGCAAGATGCAGAGCTGGAAGCCGAACTGGCTGGCGTGCCCGAGGATTTGAAGGAATCCGGCGCCGCTGGCCACGATACCGAGTTGGCGGCCCTGCGCGAATCGCTCGAGGTGGCCAAGCAGGACGTGCTCTATGCCAAGGCAGAGACACAGAACGTGCGCCGCCGCATGGAAAAGGACATTGCCGATGCGCGCGCCTATGCCGCCACCAGCTTTGCCCGCGACATCCTGTCGGTGGCCGACAACCTGGCCCGCGCACTGGAAACCATCCCGGCCGACCTGCGCGAGGACGACAAGTTCAAGAACCTGGTCACCGGCCTGGAAGCCACCGGGCGCGAGATCGAAAAGGTTTTTGGCAACCACGGCATCAGCCGCATCGCCGCCAAGGGCATGCCGCTCGACCCGCATCAGCACCAGGCTATGATGGAAGTGCCCTCGGCCGAGCATGAACCCGGCACCGTGGTGCAGGAACTGCAGGCCGGCTACACCATCAAGGACCGCCTGCTGCGCCCGGCCATGGTCGTGGTGGCCAAGAAGCCGGATTGATAGCGTAAGATTTCCACCACCCCCAACCCCCTCCTCTGAAGAGGAGGGGGCTTTAGAGTCAAAGTCTTAACTCCCCATCCTCTTTAGAGGAGGGGGTCGGGGGGTGGTGGAACCCTCGCACCGCAAACCCAGCAACACGCTGTTAAGGAACCAAACCCCGTGCTCCATCGTAACCTCTTGTGACAACGGGAGGCAGATGGAGCAGATCTCATGGGTAAGAAGTTCCTGATCCCCGCCGCCATTGCGCTTGGTGCCCTGTCGCTGGGCGGCTGTGCGCGCAACTATGCCGGTGAAGGTGGCCTGGCCGGGGCTGGCGTCGGCGCCGCGGTAGCCGGCATTTCCGGCGGCAATATCGGCACTGGCGCAGCGATCGGCGGCGCTGTGGGCGCGGCCGCCGGCTCGCAGGTCAAGAAGGATTGCTGGCGTACCGACGCCGATGGCCGCAGCTATCGCGTCTGCTGATCAGAACGGCAGGACTGCCCGATAGGCCGCCAGCGGTGGCTTGTCGGGCAGTGCCATGCCTTGCGCCAGCAGGAAGGCGTGGCGCGCTATTTCCGCCTGTTGTTCCAGGCCATAGCGGGCAAACGGCTTGCCCGGCACCAAGTCATAGGCATAGCGACAGAACGGATGGCGCTGCAGGGGCAGAAAGACGCCCCGCTGCCATTGCCACACGTGGCACAATTCGTGGATCAGAAGCCCTTGCAGGCTGAGGTGCTCTTGCGCGAAATCGGCTGACCAGAAATCGGCGCCGGGGTGAAAGTGGATGTGCCCCATCGGCGCCATCACCACGTTCACCCCTTGAAACGGCCACCAGCGGCGGCGCCGCACTTCCACCCGCTGCCAATCGATCGCCGCACCATAGACGCTGCGTCCTAGCGCCACTTCGCCCGGCGTCAGCTTGCGCGCGACCATGATGGCGCGCTGGCCTCACATATGATCCATGTGGTCCATGCTGCCGCCGGCTGCGGCTGCGGCTCCAGCTGCTGCGGCGGCGCCGGGCGCGACGACCTTGGCCTTGGTCGTTGCCTTGTCACCGTTGTCGAGGGTGATGGTGAGTTCGGTCACCCCCCCGGCCTTGAGCGTGGGGGCGAGGTCGAACAGCATCACGTGGTTGGCACCGGGCTTGAACTCCACGCTCTTGCCCGATTGCAGCGGCACCGCCTTGAGCGGCGACATCTGCATCATGCCATCCTTCATCGCGCTTTCATGCATTTCCGCGCGGCCCGCGCCTTCGACATGCACGGCGACCAACTGGCGGTCGGGCCCGCTGCCCTGCGCCAGGGTGAAATAGGCAACGCCCGGATTGCCGGCCACGGCGGGCAACTGCACGGTTGCATCGGTCAGCGTGGTGCCCGGTGCGTTTTCGGGCGTGGCATCGAGGCTTGCGGCAACGCTGGGGCTTTCCTGCGGCGCAGGCTTGCTGCATCCCGCCAGGGCAAGACAGGCCATGCCGGCCAGAACAGGTGCGCGCATGCGATGCGATCCTTCTTTTCAAGCGAGGTGAAAATGTGACACAGCCATAGCACGCGCGGGGCTTGTGCCAAGCGCAAGCGCACCTATATCCCGCCCGTAACGAGCCGCCAAGGTGGCGCCTGCCCACAAGGGGGACGCCCGATTAAGCGGTGTCAACACGCGAAGGATATGGGGAAACATGGCTAAAGTTATTGGTATCGACCTCGGCACGACCAACAGCTGCGTCGCGGTGATGGACGGGGGCACGCCCAAGGTCATCGAGAATTCGGAAGGCGCGCGCACGACGCCTTCGATCGTGGCTTTCACCAAGGACGGTGAGCGCCTGATCGGTCAGCCGGCCAAGCGCCAGGCCGTGACCAACCCTGACAACACGATCTTTGCGGTCAAGCGTCTGATCGGCCGTCGTTTCGACGATCCGCTGACCCAGAAGGACACCCAGCTGGTGCCCTACACGATCACCAAGGGCAAGAACGGCGATGCATGGGTTGCGGCCGGTGGCCAGGATTACAGCCCGTCGCAGATTTCGGCCTATACCCTTCAGAAGATGAAGGAAACCGCCGAAAGCTACCTGGGCGAAACCGTGACGCAGGCAGTGATCACCGTGCCGGCCTACTTCAACGACGCGCAGCGCCAGGCGACCAAGGACGCCGGCCAGATTGCCGGCCTTGAAGTGCTGCGCATCATCAACGAGCCGACTGCGGCCGCGCTGGCCTATGGCCTCGACAAGCAGGACGGCAAGACCATTGCCGTGTACGACCTTGGCGGCGGCACGTTCGACATCTCCATCCTCGAAATCGGCGATGGCGTGTTCGAGGTGAAGTCCACCAACGGTGACACGTTCCTGGGCGGTGAAGACTTCGACACCGCGCTGGTCGAATACCTGGCGGACAAGTTCAAGGGCAAGGAAGGCCTTGATCTGCGTGGCGACAAGCTTGCCCTGCAGCGTCTCAAGGAAGCGGCGGAAAAGGCCAAGATCGAACTGTCTTCGGCCCAGACCACCGAAATCAACCTGCCCTTCATCACCGCACGCATGGAAGGTGGCAGCACCACCCCGCTGCACCTGGTGGAAACCATCACCCGTTCGGACCTCGAACGCCTGGTCGGCAAGCTGATCGAGCGCACGCTCGAGCCCTGCCGCAAGGCGCTGGCCGATGCCGGCCTTTCGGCCAAGGACATCGACGACGTGGTGCTGGTCGGCGGCATGACCCGCATGCCCAAGGTGCGCGACGTGGTGAAGGACTTCTTCGGCAAGGATCCGCACACCGGCGTGAACCCTGACGAAGTCGTGGCCATGGGCGCGGCCATCCAGGCCGGCGTGCTCCAGGGCGACGTCAAGGACGTGCTGCTGCTCGACGTGACCCCGCTTTCGCTGGGTATCGAAACGCTGGGCGGCATCATGACCAAGATGATCGACCGCAACACCACGATCCCGACCAAGAAGAGCCAGGTCTACTCGACCGCGGAAGACAACCAGCAGGCCGTGACCATCCGCGTGTTCCAGGGTGAACGCGAAATGGCGCAGGACAACAAGCTGCTGGGCCAGTTCGACCTGCTCGGCATTCCGCCCGCACGGCGCGGCGTGCCCCAGATCGAGGTGACGTTCGACATCGACGCCAACGGCATCGTCAACGTTTCGGCCAAGGACAAGGGCACCGGCAAGGAACAGCAGATCCGCATCCAGGCATCGGGCGGCCTGTCCGACGCCGATATCGACCAGATGGTGCGCGATGCTGAAAAGTTCGCGGCTGACGACAAGAAGCGCCGCGAGGCGGCCGAGGCCAAGAACAACGCCGAAAGCCTGGTCCACGCCACCGAGCGCCAGCTCGAAGAGCATGGCGACAAGGTTGACGCGGGCCTCAAGGCCGAAATCGAGGCAGCCCTGGCCGAAGCCAAGACCGCCATCGAAAGCGGCAATGCCGAAGACATGACCGCCAAGACCCAGGCCCTCACCGACAAGGCGATGAAGCTGGGCCAGGCGATCTATGAAAAGGAACAGGCCGGTGCCGCCTCTCCGGGGGCTGAAGCACCCAAGGACGATGGCGTGGTCGACGCCGAGTTCTCGGAAGTGGACGACACCAAGGCTTGATCTGCAACATAACCCCCTCTCTTGCCACGCATGGTGGCAAGGGACGGGGAGAGGGGACCAGGAACGCCTTTAACATGGCATTGCCCAGGCCCTCTCCCCGTGCGGGGCGAGGGCTTTGTTATGGCAGTTGAAGCCGATTATTACGAATTGCTGGAAGTGGAACGGACGGCTGATGACAAGGTCATCAAGTCTGCGTTCCGCAAGCTGGCGATGAAATTCCACCCCGACAAGAACCCGGGGTGTCAGGATTCCGAGGCCAAGTTCAAACAGATCAACGAGGCCTATGCCTGCCTCTCCGATCCGCAAAAGCGCGCCGCCTATGATCGCTATGGCCATGCCGCGTTCCAGCAGGGCGGCCCCGGTGGCGGCGGTGCAGGCGGTTTTGGCGGCGGCGATTTCGGCGACATTGGCGATATCTTCGAAACGATCTTCGGCGGTGCCTTTGGTGGCGGTGGCGGCCGGCAGCAAAGCCGGCGCGGCGCCGATTTGCGCTATGACATGGAAGTGACTCTGGAAGAGGCGTTCCATGGCAAGACTGCCGAAATCAGCGTAGAAGTGTCGCAGACCTGCGAACCGTGCAGTGGTTCCGGCGCCACGCCTGGCACTTCTGCCCGTCGCTGCAACCTGTGCGGCGGCCATGGCAAGGTGCGCGCACAGCAGGGCTTTTTCATGGTGGAGCGGGCCTGCCCCAACTGCCACGGTCGCGGCGAAGTGATCGAAAAGCCCTGCCGCCATTGCCGTGGCGAAGGCCGCGTCGATGCGCCGCAGACGCTGGCGGTGGATATTCCTGCCGGCGTCGATACCGGCACGCGCATCCGCCTGGCTGGCAAAGGCGAGGCCGGGCCCAATGGCGCCCCGGCGGGCGATCTCTACATCTTCCTTCACATTGCCCGGCACAAGGTGTTCGAGCGCGACGGCACCACGCTGCTGACCCGCGCCCCGATCAGCTTCACCACCGCAGCCTTGGGTGGCGAAATCGAGATCCCCGGCCTGGACGGCAGCCGCCACGCGATCGAGATTCCCGCCGGCATCCAGTCAGGCAAACAGCTGCGCAAGCGCGGTGCGGGCATGCCCGTGCTGCAAGGGCGCGGCTCTGGCGATCTTGTCGTGGAAATCCAGGTGGAAACGCCCACCAAGCTTTCGGCGCGCCAGCGCGAACTGCTGCGCGAATTCCAGAGCACCGAAACCGGCGAAGAATGCCCGCAATCCAAGGGCTTTTTCGAACGCATCAAGGATGCCTGGACCGATTTGACGGAATAACATCGGGCAAGGCGTCCACCACCCCCAACCCCCTCCTCTGAAGAGGAGGGGGCTTTTTTATGTCTACTCCCCATCCTCTTTAGAGGAGGGGGTCGGGGGGTGGTGGAAGCCACCATCAAACTTCGCCAAAACCTCCGCCCGCACGCTTGGCACCAACTCAGCCTCTGCCCGCAACCTAGGCTCCTCTTCCGCCAAAATCGCCAGGAACGCATCGCGCTTGAAGGTCTCGATCAAAGCAGCATCAAGCGGCTCGTCCAGCGTCGAACAGACCATGTCGATCAGCCGTTCCGCACCATTGAGCCGGCCCCACAGATAGTCATTCTCGCGCCAGGCACGGCTGAAGAACGCGCCGAAGTGGGTGAATGCAATGCCCTTGAGGCAGGCGCGCGTGCCGCCGCTGCGGATGGCGGTGGCATCTTCGGGCGAAATACGGTCGACCTTGACCGGGTCGAACTCACCCAACCCATCGCCTTGGAACAGCGGCAACGTGGCGACGTCATAGAACGGAAAGCCCAGATAGGCGTGCAGGAAACGGCGGCGCAGTGCCTTGTCCATCATGCCCAGCGCATGGACGAACAGCCCGTCCACTTCATCATCCAGCCGCGCCAGATCGCGCCGCGCGGCAATCGCGGCCAGCACCGCGCCGGGGTCTTCGCGCACCACGGCGGCGCTGGCCGCAAAGCCGGGGCCAAGGCCGCTCAGGCTGGCGCGCGCCTGATAAAGCGCCTGGGCGCGATAGACCACGTCGCGTGCTGCCTCGCGCGCGGCCGGGTCGATGCCGGCGGCTTCGTCCCAATCGGCGGTCAGCCGGCGGGCCAGAAGTTTCAACCGGCGGATGCGGAATGCCAGGTCGTGCGCGCGGAAAAAGGCGATGGCCGGCGCCGTCGCACCTGCGCCGCGCGCGCTCAGGTTGTCGAGGCCAAGCTGGTTGAGGTGGCGCCACAGCGCTTCTTCCACCCCGGCGTTGTCATCGGCGGGCAGGGCCTGGGTGATCACCTCGGCCAGATCGGCGACGATCCCCGCCAGCTTGACCTGGGCATAGCCATGAAAGGCATAGCCGGCCTGTTCGGCCGCGGCCTGCTGCGCGCGGGCGCGCCAGGTGATCAGGCGCTTGGGGTTGGGCCAATCGAAGAACAGCGTGTGGCCAAACAGCTTGGCCACGGTTTCCTCGATCTCGCCCTGCAGCGAATCGACGATCGCGCGCAGCCGCAGGCGCTCGCGCGATTGCCGCTCTAGCGCCTCCAGGTTGTCGCGAATCGGTTGCTCGCGCGGGATGGTGGACAGCGCGCCAAAGATCGCCGCGATAAACCCCACAGGCGCGGCTGCCGGCGCGGCATCGCCGGGCGCATGCGGCGCCGGATCAAGATAGACGAAGCGCCGGTCGACCTCGCGCCGGGAAGGGCGGCTGCCCAGCGCGGCCATGGCCGGGGCGAACGGGCGGTTGACCAGCACGGCGCCATCCACCAGCGCGGCCTGGTCCACCGTGCCACGCCGCCAGCGGTTGGGCATGATCCGCTGCAGAAAGGCCGAGCGGCCCCGCCAGGTTTCGCCGCGTTCGGCCACCAGGCGGTCAATCTCGGCAATGGTCAGCGGCGGAAACGCACCGGGAAAGCTCGCTGTGGCGCGCGCGGCCAGGACCAGTTCGGGCAGTGGAGCCAGGCCTTCGCCGGTATGGGCGCGGGCCTCGGCGCGAAAGCCGATGCCCAGGCGGTGTTCGTTTTCCTCTACCAAGGGCGGGCTGTTGAGCCGCAGCGGCGCGGGATGCCCGGCAAAATCGGTGGCCGTCACCATCAGGTCGATCGGGTGGCCCGGCGGCAGCAGCGGTGCGGCGTTGCCGCTGCGCGCCATCGCATCGAGCGCTTCGGCCAGGAGACGCGAAAAACCGATGCCGCTGAACGGCGGGGCAAACCAGCGCGCGCGGATCAGGCGCGAGATCTTACGGCGCACTTCGCCCCAGGCCTTGCTGTGGCGTGTTTCGTAATCCACCTGCTGCGCCAGTTCGCCACCCCGTGCGCGCAGGGCTGGCCAGCGCAGCACGGCCCAGACCAGCGGCTGCGCCCAGAACTTGGCAAAGCGCCCCCATGGCCGGGCGTCGGGATCGAGCAGCACGTCGCAATCGGCGCGGGCCAGCCACAGCCGCGTCAGCGGCTCCAGGCTTTGCCCGGTGGCAAGCGCCTGGCCCAGGAATACGGCATTGATGCCACCGGCGCTGGCGCCCGAGAGGATATCGACCAGCACGCGCAGGCGCAGGTTGCGCTGGGCGTGGATGGTGTCCAGCAGGGCGATCCACACTGCCTCGATCCCCGGCTCTGGCACGGGCGCTGTGGCAGAGCCGGCCTTGGCGTTGACCGCGCAACTGGCCCGCGACAGGTGCCACAGTTCCTTGGTAACCCCATGCATATACACCGCCAGGCTTATGCCGCCGGTGGAAACAAGGGCCAGGCGCAGTTCTTTCTGCCGCATCGCCAGACCATGACAGGGATTGAAGCGCTCGACCAGTAGGGGCGAGAGGCTGTAAGCCTGTCCGACGCTATTAACCGCGACTTGTCAGATTCACCGACAATTTACCCGTGCGGGCCTATCCCCGCCACAGAACGATACGCGCAGTTACCGATCCGCCCCGGCAGGGCGCAGCTGGATACCCTTGGCCTGATGATCCGCTTGTTCAAACACTATATTCCCAACGCGGTCTTCCTGCTGGGAATCATCGATTTCTGGCTGCTGGTGCTGGCGGGTGAACTGGGCTGGGTGGTGCGTGCGCACCAGATTGGCATCGATGTGGGCTATGCCAGCGATCGCCTGTGGCCACTGCTTACCTTTGCCGTGCTGGTGCAGACCGCGATGGTCTCGGTGGGCGTCTATGGCTCTGACGCGCTGCGCTCGATGCGCTACGCCACGGCACGGCTTATGGTCGCCGTCAGCCTTGGCATCATTGCGCTCTCGGTCGTCTATTTCCTGATCCCCGGCCACACGCTGTGGCGGTCCAACCTGTTCTACGCCATGGTCTTTTCCATGGTCCTGCTGGTGGGCGTGCGGCTGGTGCTGGGCGGGTTCCTCGGCACGGCGGCGTTTCGCCGTCGCGTGCTGGTGCTGGGCGCGGGCAAGCGCGCCGATCGCCTGCGCAAGCTAGGCGAGCGGCCCGAGGCCGGCTTCGTTATCGTCGGCTATGTCGCGATGAGCACGCAGCACCCGCTGATCGAGGAAGCGATCAGCCGCGATGCGCTGCCCAATCTCACGCGGTTTGTCGAAAACCTCGGCGTGAGCGAGGTGGTGCTCGCGCTGGAAGAGCGGCGCAACGCCCTGCCGCTCAAGGACTTGCTGCGGATCAAGACCACCGGCGTGCATGTGAATGACTTCTCCACCTTTGTGGAGCGCGAGACCGGCCGGGTCGATCTCGACACGGTCAATCCCAGCTGGCTGATCTTTTCCGATGGGTTTTCCTCGGGCCGCATGCTGTCGGGCGCGATCAAGCGTGCCTTCGATATCTGCGCCAGCCTGCTGCTGCTGGCGCTGACCGCCCCGATCATCGTGGTCTTCGCCATCCTGGTAAAGCTCGACAGCAAGGGGCCGGCGTTCTTCCGCCAGACCCGCGTCGGCCTCTATGGCGAGACGTTCAACCTCATCAAGCTGCGTTCCATGCGCACGGATGCCGAGGCCGGCGGCGCGCAGTGGGCCGCCAAGAACGATCCGCGCGTTACCCGCATCGGCCGCCTGATCCGCAAGCTGCGTATCGATGAACTGCCGCAGACCTGGACCGTGCTCAAGGGGCAGATGAGCTTCGTCGGCCCGCGCCCCGAACGGCCCGAATTCGTGTCAGACCTAGAAGAGCATCTGCCCTATTATGCCGAACGCCACATGGTGAAGCCGGGCATCACTGGCTGGGCGCAGATCAACTATCCCTATGGCGCCTCGATCGAGGATTCGCGGCACAAGCTGGAATACGATCTCTATTACGCCAAGAATTACACCCCGTTTCTTGACCTTTTGATCCTGCTGCAAACCCTGCGCGTCGTGCTGTGGCACGAAGGCGCGCGTTAAGCAGGCGCTGCCGCGATGCTGGCCCCTGTGGGATGGACAGGATTGGGCCAATGGGCCTTTGTGCTGGCGGCCTTTGCCGGGCTGGTGCTGGGCGTGTGGCAGATCGACCGGCAACGGCGCGGTCGCCCGGTCAGCCGCGCGGGAATCGCGGCGGTGCTGGTTGGTGCGGTCTGGGCCCTGTTGCAGGCCGCATTGGGCCCGCACGCGCCCGTGGCGCTCTTGGCCGATATGGCGCGCAACCTGGCCTGGCTGCTGGTGGTCTATGCCCTCTTCGCCCGGGATGGACGGCATGAATCCGTAGCGCCGGTGCGGCCGGTGCTGATCGTGCTGGCCGTGGTGGAACTGCTCCAGGTCGTGCTGCTCGTGCTCGATTGGCGCTTTGCCGCGTTCCCGGTGGCACGGGCGATGATTTTCCAGATTGCGGTGATGCTGCGCCTGCTGGTGATCACTGGCGCGCTGGTGCTGGTGCACAATCTCTATGCCGGGGCGATGACCGCGCAGCGCAGCGCGGTACGCTGGACCTGCGCTGCCCTGGCGGTGATCTGGGGCTACGATCTCAATTTCTACACCATCGCCTATCTGGTGCGCGGCACGCCGGCCGAACTCGTCAGCCTGCGCGCGCTCGCCGCGTTGCTGGGCGTGGCCCTGCTGGCGGCCGGCGCCGTGCGCGAGCAGACCACCGGGCGCTTTTCGCCGTCGCGCACGGTGGCGTTCCAGTCGCTCTCGCTGCTGGTGATCGGCGGCTACATGCTGGTGATGGTCGGCGTGGCGCAGTCCATCGCCTGGGCAGGTGGCAGTGCCACGATGCTGACCCAGCTTGGCTTCGTGTTTGCCTCGTCGGTGCTGGTCCTGGCGCTGATGCCCTCTGGGCGCCTGCGCGGCTGGCTCAACGTCATGCTGTCCAAGCATTTCTTCCAGCACCGCTATGACTATCGCGCCGAATGGCTGCGCTTCAACGCCACGATCGGCCGGGGTGGGGCACGGGGGCCGGGCGGGATGACCAGTGGCGCGGGCGATACCGTGCCGTTGCATACCCGCGTGATCCAGGCCGTGGCCGATATCACCGACAGCGCGCGCGGCGCTTTGCTGATGCCGGCCGATAGCGGCGAACTGGTCCTGGCGGCACGCTGGCAATGGCCCACGCTCGATGTGCCGGCCCAGGGGCTCGACGCAGCAGGCGCCGCCTTCTTCGAAACCCACGGCTTCATCGTCGACCTTGATGAAGTGCGCGGCGGCATCGACCACCGCGGCGAGGCACAGGCCACGCCCGTCTGGATGATCGAGGAAGAGGCCGTCTGGGCCCTAGTGCCGCTGCTCCATTTCGATCGGCTGGTCGGCCTTGTCGTGCTCGGCCGCCCGGCGGTGGCGCGCCAGCTCGATTGGGAGGATTTCGATCTGCTGCGCGTGGTGGGCCATCAGCTGGCCAGCTACATCGCCGAAAACAATGGCCAGCTCGCGCTGCTCGAAGCCAGCCGCTTTGATGAATTCAACCGCCGCATCGCCTTCGTGATGCACGATATCAAGAACCTGGCGAGCCAGCTCGGCCTGCTGGCGCGCAACGCGCAGCGCCACGCCGACAATCCCGAGTTCCGCAAGGACATGCTCGTCACGCTGAGCAACTCGGCCGACAAGCTCAACGCCCTGATCGCCCGCCTGTCGCGCTATGGCGCCGGCAATGTGGAGCAACTCGCCGCGGTTGATGCCGTGGCGGTGGCCCAGGCGCTGGCCGGTCGCTGGCCGCATGGCGTCAGCGGGGCGCAAGTGGTGGTGACGGTGCATGGCCCCTGCACGATCATGGCCAACCGCGAAACGCTGGAGCAGGTGCTGGCCCACCTGGTGCAGAACGCCATTGATGCCAGCCCTGCCGGGCAAAGCGTGCGGGTCGAACTGCGCAGTGAGGCGCTGCACGGCTGCATCGACGTCGTCGACACCGGCACCGGCATGAGCGCCGAGTTCGTGCGCAACAACCTGTTCAAGCCATTCGTTTCCACCAAGGCCGGCGGCTTTGGCATCGGCGCCTTCGAAGCGCGCGAACTGGTGCACGCCATGCGCGGCCGGCTCGACGTGGAAAGCCGGGAAGGGCTGGGCAGCCGCTTTTCCGTGCGCCTGCCGCTTGCTGCCGCCGCTGCCCTGTCTCCACCCTATTCCCAGCAGGACGTTGCATGATGACCGACACCCGCGCCAAGCAGCTGCCCAAGCTGCTCATCGTCGAAGATGATCCGGGCCTCCAGGCGCAGCTCAAGTGGGCCTACGAGGATTTCGAGGTGTTCATCGCCGGCGATCGCGCCAGCGCGCTTACCCTGTTGCGCGCCGAAGAGCCGGCAGTGGTCACGCTCGATCTGGGCCTGCCGCCCGATCCCGATGGAGTGAGCGAGGGCTTTGCCGTGCTGGACGAGATCATGGCAATCAAGCCCGATACGAAGGTTATCGTGGCCTCGGGCCACGGCGCGCGCGAATCCGCGCTGCGTGCGGTGGCGCAGGGTGCCTATGATTTCTATCCCAAGCCGGTGGATATCGACGCCTTGGGCCTGATCGTGCGCCGCGCCCTGCATCTTCACCGGATCGAGGCGGAAAACCTCAGCCTGGCTACGCGGGCGCCGGCCGATCACCGGGTGCTGGGCAACATGATCACGGCAGCACCGGAAATGGTCAAGGTTGCCCGCACGATCGAGCGGGTGGCCAATACCAATGTCTCGGTCATGCTGCTTGGCGCCAGCGGCACCGGCAAGGAACTGCTGGCGCGTGGCCTGCACGAGGCATCGAGCCGGGCGAGCAGCGCTTTCGTGGCGATCAACTGCGCGGCGATCCCGGAAAACCTTTTGGAAAGCGAGCTGTTCGGCCACGAAAAGGGCGCGTTCACCGGTGCGGTCAAGACCACCGAGGGCAAGATCGAACTGGCCAATGGCGGCACGCTGTTCCTTGATGAAGTGGGCGACATCCCGCTGCAGTTGCAGGTCAAGCTGCTACGCTTCCTGCAGGAACGCACGATCGAGCGGATCGGCGGGCGCCGCTCGATCGCGGTCGACACGCGGATCGTCTGCGCCACGCACCAGAACCTCGAGGCGATGATCGCCGAAGGGCGCTTTCGCGAAGACCTGTGGTATCGCCTTGCCGAAATCGTCGTGAAGATCCCCAGCCTGGCGCAGCGGCCGGGTGACGCCACTTTGCTCGCCAAGGCGTTCCTCACCCGCTTTGCCGCGCAGATGAACCCCTCGGTCAAGGGCTTTGCCCCCGATGCCTTGGCCGCGATCGACGGATGGGGCTGGCCGGGCAACGTACGAGAGTTGGAAAACCGGGTGAAGCGCGCGGTGATCATGGCCGATGGCAAGCTGGTGGCGGCCGCCGACCTCGATCTGCCGCTGGCCGATGCTGGGGCAGACAATCCGCTCAACCTTAAGGCGGTGCGCGAGGCGGCCGATCGCAAGGCGATCCGCCACGCCCTGGCGCGCAGCGAGGGCAACATTTCCAGCACGGCGCGTCTGCTCGGTATCAGTCGGCCGACGCTTTACGACTTGCTCAAGCAATATGACATGCATGGGTAACCGCAGGCGTGCCTTGCTCGTGTCGCTCGCGGCAACGCTCCTGGCCCTGGCGCCGGTGGGGCAGGCGGCGGCCGATGGCCCGCCGCTCGACGCGGTGCGGGCCAAGGCGCGGGCGGCCTTGGTGCGGCGCGATCCGATCTCGGCCGAAGTGGTCCTGCGCGAAGCCATGCGCCAGGGTGCGCCGGCCGATGCGCTGCGCGCCGATCTTGCCGCGGCGCTGCTGGCGCGCGGTGCTTTGGCCGATGCCCACACTGTGCTCGATGGCGCGGCGCAGTTCACGCCCGATACCGCCGCGCTCGGCTGGCGCATGCGCGGGCAACTGGCCCTGGCCGAAGGGCGCTTGCCGGCGGCGGGCCAGGCGTTTGACCAAGCCTTGCGGCTCACGCCCGACGACGCCGATCTGTGGGTGGCGATCGCCCGCCTGCGCTTTGCCGGGGGGGAGCAGGCGCAATCGGTGCAGGCAGCGGCACGGGCGGTGGCGCTGGCCCCACGCAATGCCCGCGCCCTGGCGCTGCGCGGCATGCTGGTGCGCGAACAGTTCGGGCTGCGCGCCGCGCTGCCGTGGTTCGAGCAGGGCCTCAGGATACATCCGCAAGATCCTGATCTGCTGACGGAATATGCTGCCACCCTGGGTGACATGGGCCAGGCCCGCGCCATGCTGGTGGTGGTACGCAAACTGGCCGAGGTGGACCCGGGCAACCCACGCGCGCTCTATTTCCAGGCCGTGCTGGCCGCCCGCGCTGGCAAGACCGAGCTTGCCCGCACCCTGCTGCAACGCACCGGCACCGCGCTGAGGGACATGCCCGCGGCCATGCTGCTGGGCGGGGTGCTGGAATATCGCGCGGGCAACTACAGCGTTTCGGCGGGATTGCTGGCGCGGCTGGTGCGGCTGCAACCGGCAAATCTCCAGGCACAGCAATTGCTCGCCCGCGCCATCGCGCGCGAGGGCGATCTGCGTCAGGTGGCTTGGCGTTGGGATAGCGTGGCGCGGCAGCCCTTTGCCACGCCCTATCTGCAAGCCACGGTGGCGCGCGCCTGGCAGGGGCTGCGCCAGCCACAACGGGCCAAGGATTTGGCCACCGTTGCCGCCCGCATGGGCCCGATGCGGCCCTTCACGGCGATCCCGCCCGATCTGCCGCTGGGCGCGCTCGCGCTGCGCTATCAGGATGGCCCCAATTTTGCCGACGTGGCGGTGCCCTATGTCCGTGGCCTGCTAGCCGCGCGGCAGTTTGACCAGGCGCGGGCCGTTGCCGATCGGCTGCGCGCGGCCAATCCCGGCGCGGCAGAAGCCTGGCTTCTGGCCGGGGACGCTCGCATGATCACCAATGACGCGCGCGGTGCGCTTGCCAGTTATGATGCCGCGGCAGCGATCCGGTTCAACGAACCGGTGCTACGCCGCATGGACGCAGCCTTGCGCGCGGCGGGCCGGGCCAGGGACGCCGACGCGATGACCGCGCGCTATCTGGCGCAAAATCCCGAAAGCCTCTTGGCGATGCGGCTGCTTGCCGTGGCCTGGGCCGGGGAAGGGCGCCAGACAGAAGCCCAGGCCATGGCCCGCGCCCTGGCTGCGCGGGGGCAGGTGCGTTAGGCGCCTGTTACTTGGGCTGGTACGTCTGCTCCGGCCCCGGAAACGCGCGCTCGCGCACTTCCTGGGCATAGTGGGCGGCCGCTTGCTCGATCGTGCCGGCCACTTCGGCATAGCGCTTCACAAAGCGTGGCACGCGCTCGAACATGCCCAGCATGTCTTCGGTCACCAGCACCTGGCCATCGCACTGGGCCGATCCGCCAATGCCGATCACCGGGCAGGGCACGGCCTGGGTGATGGCAATGGCCAGCGGTTCCACCACGCCTTCGGCCACGATGGCAAAGGCGCCGGCATCGGCCAGCGCGCGCGCGTCGGCCAGGATCTTGTCGGCTTCGGCCTGGCTGCGGCCGCGCGCGCCATAGCCACCCAGCACGTTCACCGCCTGCGGCGTCAGGCCCACATGGCCCATCACCGGGATGCCGCGCGCCACCAGGAACGCCACTGTTTCGGCCATGGCCGCGCCGCCTTCCAGCTTGACCCCGGCGCAGCCGGTGTCCTTGAGCAGCCGCGCCGCCGCCGCAAACGCCGCTTGTGGTGATGCTTCGTAGCTGCCGAACGGCATGTCCACGATCACCACCGCATGATATGAACCGCGCACCACGGCAGCGCCATGGGCGGCCATCATGTCGAGCGTGACCGGAACGCTCGATGGCAAGCCATATATTACCTGGCCCAGCGAATCCCCCACGAGCAGGATATCGCAATGCGCATCCAGCAATTGCGCCTGGCGCGCGGTATAGGCGGTGAGCATCACGATCGGCTGCGTCGTCTTGCCATCCACCTTGCGCTGGCGAATGGCGGGCACCGACAGGCGCTTCATCGGCGCCGGGGTGGGATGGGCGCGGCTGGTGGCCGTGTCGAGCTGAAAGGTGGTGGACATGCGCACTGCTTTCCCAAAAGCTGGCCCCAAAAGCCGGTCAGGTGTGGCGCGCGCTTCTATACCATGGGGCAAAACCCGCAAGGGCAGGGGGCATTGGCACATGCAGATGAAAAAAGGCCCTTTGCCAAGCCATAGGTTGCCGCTAGCGTTGCGGCCCATGACCTGGTTACCGGTGCAACGTGTTGGCGTGGGGGTTCCCGCCGCACCGGTCCAAGGCGGGAGATTTCAATGTTTGGACGCGTCAAACCACTCGACGCTATTCTGGCGACAGCCGAAAAGAAATCATTGCACCGCTCGCTCGGTGCATTCCAACTGACCATGCTGGGCGTTGGTGCCGTGATCGGCACCGGTATTTTCGTGCTTACCGCAGAAGCCGCGCAAAAGGCCGGGCCGGGCATGATGATCAGCTTCATCATCGCCGGCTTCGTCTGTGCGGTAGCGGCGCTGTGTTACGCCGAAATGGCAGCCATGGTGCCGGTCTCGGGTTCCGCCTATACCTATAGCTACGCCGTGATGGGCGAACTGGTGGCCTGGATGGTCGGCTGGGCGCTGATCCTGGAATATGCCATTGCCGCTGGTGCCGTTTCGGTGGGCTGGTCGGGCTACATGATCGGCTTTGTCCAGAACAGCCTGCACATAACCGTGCCGCTGGAATTGGTGCGTGGCCCGTTTGACGGTGGCCTGATCAACTTGCCGGCCATGGGTATTGCCGTGGTGATTACCGGCCTGCTGATCCTGGGCACCAAGGAAAGCGCCACGGTCAACGCGGTGCTGGTCGCCATCAAGATCGTCGCCCTGTCCCTGTTCATCGCGCTGACCATTCCCATGGTCAAGGCAGGCAACTTTCAGCCCTTCGCGCCGCTGGGCTTCACCGGCATTTCCGGCGCTGCGGCATCGATCTTCTTCGCCTATGTCGGCTTCGACGCGGTTTCTACTGCGGCAGAAGAGACCAAGAATCCGCAACGCAACATGCCGATCGGCCTGATCGGCAGCTTGGCAATCTGCACCGTATTCTACATGCTGGTGGCCGCTGGCGTGATTGGCACTGTTGGCGCGCAGCCGGTGTTCGGCCCCGGCCATGTTGCTCTGTCGCCCGGATCGCCCGCGCTGTCTGATGCCTGCAAGGCGATCGGTGAAAACGCCGTGGTCTGCTCCAAGGAAGCCCTGGCGTGGACGCTGCGTTCGGTCGGCCACCCGATGGTGGGCTGGCTGGTGGGCCTTGCCGCCATCCTGGCGCTGCCTTCCGTCATCCTGATGATGATGTTCGGCCAGACCCGCATCTTCTTCGTGATGAGCCGCGACGGCCTGCTGCCGGAATTTTTCTCCAAGATTCATCCGCGTTTCCACACGCCGCACGTGATCACGCTGCTCACCGGGGTGTTCGTGGCGCTGTTCGCTGCCTTCTTCCCGGTTGGCCTGCTGGCCGATGTGTCGAACTCGGGCACGCTGTTCGCGTTCGCGGCGGTGTCGATCGCGGTGCTGGTGCTGCGCCGTACCGATCCCACGCGCAAGCGTCCGTTCCGCACGCCCGCGGTGATGATCGTGGCGCCGATCTCGATCCTGGGCTGCATCTATCTGTTCGGCAGCCTGTCGGCCGCAACGATCCAGCTGTTCATCGGCTGGGCCGTGATTGGCCTGATCGTGTACTATGCCTATAGCCGCAGCCGCAGCCATGTCGGCCGTGGCCTGACCGAAGTGCACGAAGGCGATGCTGACCTGCCGCCCAGCTCGGTGCCGCCGATCGACTGATCGCGCACCACTTTGGGCCGGTAATAGGAAGGCCGCCGTTTCCCTGGGGAAGCGGCGGCCTTTGCCTATTGGAACGCGGTCGTTCCGTTTAGAGGCTGGTTTCGGCGTAGCCACCCTTGATGCTGTCGCCCACGGGCAGGCCCAGCGCCATCTTCACCGCGCCCATCACGCCTACTTCGCCTGACCAGATGGCTGCTTCGCCCAGGTCCATGCGCAGGAACAGCAGGTTGGGATCGTTCTTGCCGCCCGGAAACCAGGATTCGACCATGCGGCTCCAATGCTTGTCAAGCAGGCCACGGTCGGTTTCCTCGCTCAGCGCGCCGGTGAAGCGGGCGAATAGGTCATGCCCCTTGGCAGCATAGGTCGCCGTGGCGCCGCCCTGCGCGGCAAAGCGATTGTCGCGCAAGGTGAAGAACCAGATGGCGTGGTTGGCATCGCGGTCAAGCTGCGCGGTCATCGGCGCGGCGCTTTCGGGATCGGCATCCAGTTGCAGCATCACGAAAGGCGAATGGGCCAGTTCCTTCCAGAACTTTTCCTTCAGTTCCGCCGGGTTGCCTTGGTCATAATGCATCGTTTCTCTCCTGTGAAAGGGGGGCGTTCGGGTCAGACGTTGGGGGTGATGAGCATTTGCGCCGTCACCGCATCGATCGCGGCCTGGCGATCATCCGGGCGACGCCCGGCGAGGAATTCGGTGAGGTCAGCGATCAGCCGTTCGGTTTCCGTGGCAAACACGCCGTGCGGTGCGCCGGAGTATTCGACCAGCATGGCATGGGGGACGGCGCGGGCCACCGCGCGGCCGGTCGCCTCGATCGGCACGGTCTTGTCGCCCGTGCCGTGGATCACCAGTGTCGGCACGGTAAAGCTCGCCAGGTCACCGCGGAAATCGGTGGTGGCAAAGGCCTTTGCCGCGGCCAAGGTCGGCAGCAACCCGGCTTGCATCGCGTGGTTCCACGACAGCGCGCGCTGTTCGTCGCTCACCGGTTGAGCCAAGAGGCCAACCCCATAGAAATCCTTGATGAACCCGGCCATGAACTTGGCCCGGTCGGCCAGCATGCCCTCGGTCATCTGGTTGAAGGTCTCTTGCGGCACGCCGTCAGGATTGTCTTCGGTCTTGGCCATGAACGGCACAACCGATGAAACCAGCGCCACCCGCCCGATGCCATCGGCACCGTGGCGGGAAAGATAACGGGCAATTTCCCCGCCACCCATGGAAAAGCCGACGAGCGCCGCGCCCGGCCGCGCGTCGGTGGCTGCCAGCACATCGGCGAGATCGTCGGCGAACGTGTCATAGTCATAGCCATGACCTGGCTGATCCGACCGGCCGAACCCACGGCGGTCGTAGGCGATGGCGCGATAGCCCGCGCCAGCCAGGGCGTTCATTACCGGATCCCAGCTATCGGCATTGAGCGGCCAGCCATGGATCAGTACCACGGCAGGACCTTGCCCCCAGGCCTTGACGTAAAGCTGGGTGCCATCGCGCGTCTTGATCATGGGCATGGTTCGCAAAACTCCGCAAATCGTCTGCCCCTCCGCGCCTATAACCGGTTGAGGGGGAAGAGCGTTCCGGTGCCCTGCCCAAAATGCCGTGGGCGGTTCGCCGCATCGGCACTGGCATTGCCAGAAAGAAGAACGTATAAGGAACGAATGTCGCAACCCTCGGTCATGGAACGGCTCGGTATCCTGGCCGATGCTGCCAAATACGACGCTTCCTGTGCCTCATCCGGCACGGCCAAACGCAACAGCGCCGGCGGCAAGGGCCTTGGCTCGACTGAGGGCATGGGCATCTGCCACGCCTATGCGCCCGATGGGCGGTGCATCTCGCTGCTCAAGATCCTGCTGACCAACCACTGCATTTTCGATTGCCACTATTGCGTCAACCGCAAGAGTTCCAACGTGCGCCGCGCGCGCTTCACGCCGCAGGAAGTGGCTGACCTGACGATAGCGTTCTATCGCCGCAACTATATCGAGGGCCTGTTCCTGTCCTCGGGCATCGTGCGGTCATCCAACCACACGATGGAACAGTTGATCGAGGCGGCCCGCATCCTGCGCGAAGAGCACGAATTTCGCGGCTATATCCACCTCAAGACGATCCCCGAGGCTGATCCCGAATTGGTCGCGCGGGCCGGGCTATATGCCGATCGCGTGTCGATCAACGTGGAATTGCCCACCCAGGCGGGGCTGGCGCGGCTGGCGCCCGACAAATCCACACCCGTGATCGAGGGGGCGATGGCCAGCATCGGTAGCGCCATTGTCGAGGCCAAGGACGCGCGCAAGCGCTTCCGCCACGCGCCGCGCTTTGCCCCGGCCGGGCAATCGACCCAGATGATCGTTGGCGCCGACCAGGCCAGCGACGCTGATATCGTCGGCCGCTCGGCCACGCTCTACAGCCGCTTTCGCCTGCGCCGCGTCTATTATTCCGCGTTCAGTCCGATCCCCGATGCCAGTGCGGTCTTGCCGCTGCAACGCCCGCCCCTGATGCGTGAACACCGGCTCTATCAGTCTGACTGGCTGATGCGCTTTTATGGCTTTGCTCCGCACGAGGTGCAGCAGGCGACCGATGCGGGCGGCATGCTGCCGCTCGATATCGATCCCAAGCTCGCCTGGGCGCTGCGCTTTCGCGACGCTTTCCCGGTCGACGTCAACCGCGCCCCGCGCGAGGCGCTGCTGCGCGTGCCCGGGCTGGGCGTGCGCGCGGTCAATGCACTGCTGTCGGCGCGGCGGCAGCGCCGGCTGCGGCTGGAAGACGTGGGCCGGCTGACCGTTTCGCTCACCAAGGTGCGGCCCTTCATCGTCACCGCCGATTGGCGGCCCACGCTGCTGGTCGATCGGGCAGACTTGCGCGCCAGTCTGGCCCCGCCCAAGGCGCGGCAGCTGGAACTGTTCGGGGCCTGATCCTTGCGCGTCTGCCTGCCCGCGCCCGATGATACCGAAGCCTGGCGCACGGCGGCGCGCGGGCTGATCCTGGCCGGGATCGCGCCCGATGCGGTGTCGTGGGAAGAGCCGGGGCAGGGGCCCGGCGATCTGTTCGCGCAAGATGCCGCGCCGATCCCGCCGCCACGGCCCGATGCACCGCCGGTGCGCGCCAGCAAGGCGTTTCTCAACCTGGTGCGCATGGCCCTGCTGCACCGTGCGCCCGAACGCTTTGATCTGGCTTATCGCCTGCTCTGGCGCCTGCAGGGCCAGCCGCGTCTGGCCGAGGATGCGGCCGATCCGCTGGTGCGCCGGCTGGATCAATTGTCGCGTCCGGTGCGCCGCGACATCCACAAGATGCGCGCGTTCCTGCGCTTTCGCAGCGTGGCCGAGCCTGATGGCAGCGAGCGCTATGTCGCCTGGTTCGAACCGGATCATCATATTCTGCGCGCCAATGCCGGCTTTTTCGTGCGGCGTTTTGCCGCGATGCGCTGGTCGATCCTGACGCCGGCGGGATCGCTGCACTGGGCCGGCGATGTGCTGGAGGAAGGGCCACCGGCCACTCGCTTGGATGCACCCGGCGGTGATCCGCTGGAAGAATTGTGGCGCACCTATTACGCCAACATTTTCAATCCGGCACGGCTCAAGGTGGGCGCCATGCTCAAGGAAATGCCGCGCAAGTATTGGAAGAACATGCCCGAAGCCGCGCTCATTCCCGAGTTGATCGCCGGGGCCCAGGCGCGCGAGGCGGCCATGGTCGATCTGGGGCGGCAGGAGTTCGGACCTGCGCCGGATAGCCTGGCCGATCTGGCCACCGGCATTGCCGGCTGCCGCCATTGCGCGATCGGCTGCAACGGCACCCGCGCCGTGCCGGGCGAAGGCACGCGCCGCCGCGCGTTCATGATCGTGGGCGAGCAGCCGGGCGATACCGAAGAAATGGAGGGCCGCCCGTTCGTTGGCCCGGCTGGCGAGGTGCTGCGCAGCCAGTTGCAGGCTGCCGGGATCGATCCGGGGCAGGGGTGGCTGACCAACGCGGTCAAGCATTTCAAGCATCAGCCCACCGGCAAGCGTCGCCTGCACCAGACGCCCACGGCCGGTGAGATCGATACCTGTCGCTGGTGGCTGGACCGCGAGCGCGAGCTGGTGGCGCCGCGCCTGATCCTGGCGCTGGGCGCCAGCGCCGCGCGCGGGTTGATCGGCCGGACTGCCAGCGTGCAGCGCGAGCGTGGATTGCTTGCCCGGCAAGGCGACACAGACATCTGGCTTACCTGCCACCCCAGCTATTTGCTGCGTCTGGATGGCGCGGCGCGAGAGGCGGAGCAGGCGCGGTTCGTGGCGGATTTGTGCGGGTTTGCGCAGGCGTTGGCGGCAGCGTTCCACCACCCCCCGACCCCCTCCTCTAAAGAGGAGGGGGAGTTAACAAGCTGAAATCAAAGCCCCCTCCTCTTCAGAGGAGGGGGTTGGGGGTGGTGGGAAGCCTAAACCAACCTCACGCCCGCAGCCGCTCGATCCCCTGCGCCAGCGCCACATAGAGCTTGCCCATGTCGGACGAGAGCAGCGTCACGCCGAGGGCATTGCCATCGCGCGTCGAGAGCAACTGGCGCAGCATGCCTTCGAAATCGTGAATATAGCGGTTCACGTGGCCGCGGAATTCAGCATCGCCGGCATAGTGCTGCTGCACCGCCTTGGCATCGGCACTGTCGAGCAGAGTGACGGCGCGGCGGGTGAAGATGCCGCGATCGCCGCGAAGGTAGGAAGCCCAGGCCGTTTCCGAAACATCGGCTGACAGCGCCTGGGCAATGTCGATCGCGGCGGAATTGAGGGACTCGGTGATCAGTGCGGTGCGGCGCGCGAAGTCGTTGTCGACCTGTTCTTCGGCACGTTCGCGCGCGCGGGCAACGCGGTTCTCCAGGTTGGTGGCCAGTTCGTCCACCTTGGCCAACTGGTCGCGCATCTGCACGGCGCTGTCGCGGCTGGCATCGGCGGCGTTGTCGATGGCCTGCTCCAACCGGGCGATCAGTTCGGCGCCGCGGCCTTGCAACACGCGCGCGAATGCGGCGTTGCCTTCCTCGCCCAGCCGCGCGGCAAGGGCCTCGATCTCGTCCTTCAGGGTTTCGCCCATGGTATCGCCAGCGGCACGGGCGGCGGCATTGAGGCGATCGATCGCGGTGGCCATGGTGCCGGTGATGTCGCCCGAAAGCGCTTCGGCCTCGCGACGCGCGGTTTCCAGCGTGGCGCGCACTTCATTGAGCTGCGCACGCTCGGCCGCGGCTTGCTGGGCAAAGGCTTCGTGCAGGCGGGCGACATGGGCCAGCGCCTCGGCAATGTCGGCGCTGGTGCCGCGCACGGTTTCGGCAAGGGCGGTGCCCTTGTTGCCCGCTTCGCCCAGTTCGGCATGCAGGGCGGTCACGCGCTGGTCCAGTTCGGCAAGGCCGGCCTGGCTGGTGCGCAAGATCTCAGGCAGTTCGTTGCGGCTGTGCTGACCCGCGGCCTGGATCAGTTCGAGCAGGCGCACGGCGGCATCGGTGGTGCGCGCGATGTGATCGTCTTGCGTGGTCAGTTCGATGCCGGTTTCCGCCAGGCGCGTGCGCAGCAGATCGAGCGCGCGGGCCACGGCCTGGGCCGTGGTATCGCCCATGCTGGCCGAGGCCGACAGCGTTTCGGCAAGTTCTGCCGCGCGGGCGGCGGCGGCATCGCATTGTGCGGCCAGGCGGCGCGCTTCATCGTGCTGGCGTGTGCGCTGGGTATCGAGCGCGCGATCGAGATCGGCCAGCTTGTGGGCCAATGCCTCGGTCGCCTCGTTGGCAGCGGCGGCGAGCGCGCTGCGCCGCTCGGCAATGGCGCGGTCGATTTCCACCATGCGGCGGGCCAGCGTCTCGCGCTGGTCATCGGCGCCAGCCGCGAGCGCGGCGCGGCGCTGGGCGACGGCGGCGTCGATCGCTTCGCCTTCGGCGTCGAGGGCAGCCACCAGCGCGCGGCTTTCTTCGGCAAAGCGGGCCAGGCGGGCCTGGGCCTGGGCCTGGGTGCTGTCTTGGGCGGCGGTCAAGTCGTCGAGCGCGGCGCGCAACGTGCGCATCTGCGCCTCGCTGCGGGCCTGCCAGCTGGCGAGCGCGGCGCTTTCCTGCTCGGCCACGGCTTCGCCCAGCGTGGCGCTGGCTTCCTTCAGCGTGGCCAGGCGCTGTTCCAGCGCCGTCAAGCTTTCGCGCTCGGCACTGGCCATGGTGCGGCGCTGCTCGCCCAGCGTATCGGCCAGCGCCTGGGCGCGGGCGCGGATCGCGGCAAGCGCGGCATGCTCTTCCTGGTCGAGCGCGGCGCGATGACTGCTCACTTCTTCTTCCAAGGTGGCAAAGCGCGCCTCGGTCTGGCGGGCAAGGTCAACCCCGGCCGCGGTCAACGCGCCGAGTGCCGCCTGAACCTGATCGCGCACGCTGGCCACCTGGCGCTCGCTGGCCAGGCCAAATTCGTTCAGGCGCTGGAACCCGGCGACCATGTCTTCCAGCTGCACGTGCGCGGTGCGCCCGGCATTGGCGATGGAGTTGGTCACGTCCTTGGCGCTGTTGGCGATCACCGGCAGCTGGCTGCGCAGCTTTTCCATGTTGTCGAGCGCGTTGGCCGCCACATCGGCGATCGCGTTGACCTGCGCGCCGTTGTCCTGGATCAGCCCGCGCAGGCTGTCGGCATGAATAGACAGGCGGTCAGCCGCCACGCGGCCCAGCGCATCGAGATCGCGCGCCTGGGCGGCGATGAAATCGCGGGCGAGGGCCAGCTCGGTGTTGATCGCACCCAGCTGCTGGTGCAGCTGCGCTGATTCGCGCGAAAGGCCGCTGGCAATGCTGGAAAACCGGCGCGCCTCGCGCCCGCTGCCGCGCTGGATCAGCAGCAGGGTGACCAGCACGACCAGCACCGGCGCCGCCCACTGGCCGGTGGCAGCTGCCCATGCGGCGGGGCTGCGCACGGCAACCAGTCCAGGAACGCTGGCCCAGGCAAAAAAGCCCGTCCACACCGCGATCACGCCACCGGCCAGGCCCCATGGCCAAGCAGCCGGTGGCGCGGTGGCGGTATCGTCGAACGCGTCTTCGCTTTGATCGGCAAATTCTTGTAAAGATGGGGTAATGGGCAAGGCGGTTTCTGCCTGTTCACGATCCAGCGCCAGGCCATGCCCGCCGGTTTCCGGCTGGTTGGCTTCGATCGGAATGATCCGTGGTCCCCCATTCATGGCCACGTCTCTATCATGGAAAAGGGGGGCGGTTAAACCCGCCTTAAGCCCTGATGCCACACTATCAACAGCATGGCTTATCTTGGCGATCCGATCGATGCGCAGCTGGCGGCCGTGGCGGGCAGTGACCCGGCGCTGTTTGCCGAACTGCGCGGCGCTTTTCTCGACAGCGCGCGGCGGCAGGTCGATCTCATGCGGCGCTCACGTTGTGACGGCAACTGGTCGATGGCCGGCCTGCGGCTCAAAGGCCTGGCTGCCTCGTTCCACGCGCAAGGCTTGATGCGCCTGGTGGAACAGGCGCTGGCCGGTGCGCCGGGCGATCCGGCGGTCTTGCGCAAGATCGCGATGTGGCTGGATGATTTCAGCGCCGGTGCACAGGATCCGGCGCCAGCAGATCCAGCGCCGATCAGCCCCGATCAGGCCTGATCCGAAACGCCCGACGGGCGCTTGGCACGGCGTGGTTGCCGCCCTACCATGCGCGCGATCAGGAGGCATACAGTTGCGGGTCGCGCTCATATCGTTGATGGAAAATGTGCCGGTCGATCTGGCGGGCGACGGCGCCGTCCAATCGGGTGGAAACCCCGGTTTCTTGCCGATCGCCGGGCACAGCATCGCGCGCCACCAGCTGGGCTTGGCGCTGGCGCTGGGCGCCACGCGAATCGTCGTCCATGCCGAAATGCTCTCGGCCGAGATCGTCGAGATCCAGCACGTCGCCGAACAGCGCGGCGCGCGCTTTCACATCATAACCGCGGCGCGTGCACTGGTGCCGTTGGTTTCGGCCGAGGATGAACTGATCGTCTTTGCCGAAGGGTTCCTGGCCATGCCCGAGGATGCCCGCCGCATTCTGGACGAGGCGCCGGGCGTGTTGGCCTTGCCAGTGGAAGCCGGCGTTGCAGCCGGGTTCGAACGTATCGACATCAACCATGCCTGGGCCGGGGCGATGCGCATGCCCGGCCGGGTGGTGGCCGGGCTGGGCGATCTGCCGCCCGAATGGAACCCGGTTGCCGCGCTGCTGCGCCTGGCGACGCAGGCGCGCCTGCCGTTGCGCGCGGTGCCGCAGGCCCTGCTGGCTGCGGGCCGCTGGCGCCTGGTGCGCAACGAGGCCGATGCTCATGCTGCGGAAAACGATTGGCTGGCCCAGCACACCGCGGCCAGCCACGTCCGCTCGCCGGGGGAATGGCTCGCGGTGCAGGCGGTGCGGCGGATCGGCCCTGCGCTCTTGCATGCCCGCACGCGGCCGTGGGTGGCCATGGCGGCGGCGCTACTGCTCGTGCTGCTCGCGCTGGGCGCGGGCTGGTGGGGCAGGGCGGGGCTGGCGTTTGCGCTGGTTGGCCTGGGCTGGGTGGTGTTGCAGGCCGGACGCTTGCTGGCGCGGGTGGAGCAGGCATCGCTGATGCAGGCATCGGGCCGCTTGCGCGGGGGGGCGCTGTTTGGCCCGCTGGTGGATGGTGCGCTGGTGGCGATCTGCGCCTGGCGCGCCAGTGGCGGGCCCACGGCCCAGACGGCGTGGTTTCCGCCGCTGGTCCTGGTCCTGATCCTCTGGCTGTTTCCGGTGGTGCTGCGCGATTTCCGCTGGACGGCATGGCTGTGCGACCGCCTGCTGGTGGCGCTGACGCTGCTCGTGGTGGGGCTGTTCATGCCGCTGGAAACGGGCCTGCGCGTCATCGTCGTCGTGCTGCTTGCCACGGCCTTGGCACAGGCGCATGGTCTGTTTCCTAACCGCTTACTAACCAATGGAACCTAGAACCACGGGCATGCAGCACCCCGCGCCCCTTTCGCACGAAGACGATGCCTGGCTCGCCGCTGGCCTGGCGCGCGCCAGTGCCGCGCTCGACAGCACGGCCCCTATTTTGCGCCATCTGGTCTTGCAGGAAGAGCGTGCGGTGTTCGGCGATACGGTGATCGCCCATGTGCGCGGCATGATCGATGACGTCGCCCGACAACTGGCGGTGGCCCAGGCCCAGGCCGGTGGCGCGGGCGAAGGGGTTGAGCCCGACATTGACGAAGTGGCCGGGTTTGCCAGCCTGCTCAGCGCCAATGGAGCCTTCTTGGCCGCCGTGCATGGCCAGGCATTGGAATGGCAGCTTGCCTGCCGGCTTGAGCAGGATCACGGCGTGGACATGGTGGTGGCGCCCCTGGTTGAAGCGGCGATTGCCGCGCAGGACGGGGATCGCTCGGCCGCAGCCATGGCGGCCCTGGTGGCGCAGGCCCGGTTCTGCCAGGCGCAGCGGCGCATGCAGCTTCCGCTGGGTGAACTGCCGCAAGACCTGCTGCGTATTGCCCTGGTCACGCTGCACGCCCGCGCGCAAGACGATGCCGAGGCGCAAAGCCGTGCAATCATTGCCGAACGGTCGTTGCGCCTGCGTTTCGATGCCGAGCGCGGGCGTCTGGCGCTGCTTCGCCGCCTGGTCGATACGCTGCCTGACCTGGCGCTGGCGCTCGATCCGTTGCACGCTGGACCGGCGCTGTTCCTAACCGCGCTGGCGCGCGCCATGGGCGCCCCGCGTGAGGACGCCGCGCTGTTGACCGCGCCTTCGCATCTGGCGCGGCTGGCGCTGGTCTTGCGCGCGGCTGGCCTCGATGGCGACGCCGTGCGTGGCCATGTCGCGGTGTTCCATCCCGAAGCGCTGGTGCCGGCAGCCCTGGGCGCGCTGTCGCCGCAGGATGCGGCCGAGCGCCTGGCGCATGCCAGGCTGGGCGGCTGACTTTGGCCACGGCCGATCCGATCCACGCCCGCTGCGATGCTGCGGAAACCCTGGTTGCGGCTGACGAGGCCCTGGCCCGGTTGCAGATCGCGGCCGGTGGTACGATGCCGGGCATGCTGGCGGTTCCGGCGCTGCTGGCGCTGGTCCGCCAGGTGCGGGTTTCCGGTTTGGCGCAGGCGCGGCCGATCGTGGCGATGGATGGCGATTGCGCCATCGCGTTTCATGCCCAGGCCACGCCTGATGACGATGGCATTGCCTTGGTGCTGCGCGATTGGCGCCGCGCGGCCGCGCCCGACGATGGCTTGCCCGCGTTTGATGCGGCGGCGCTGTGGCATCATCTTGCGCAGGGGCATGTCCTGCTGGACGAGCAGCAGCGGGTAATCACCGCCGATCTGGCTGCCGCCGATCTTGCCGAACTGGCCGCAGACCTGGCCAGTTCCACCGGGCGCCACTGGGCCTTGTCTCCGGCGCTGTCGCTTGGCCAGGGGCGCATCGAGACGGCGCGGCTGCACTGGCGGCTGCTCGATGACATGGTCGTTGATGTGGCCGGGTCTGCCCGGCGCTGGCGCGTGCGCCTGTTGCCGCGCGTGGGCAGCGGGTTCGATCTGCTGCTCTTGCCTGAAACGATCCTGGCGCTGCCGGCCGATCCCCTGCGTGGGGCAGAGCCTGCCATGGCCGGCGCCGATGCCCCTCTGCCGCCCTGGACCGGGTTCCTCGGCCGTGATCTTGCCCCTGCATTGCGCCAGCCGATCAGCCGGATCATCGCCAATGCCGAAACCATTCGCAGCCGCCTGGCGGGCCCGCTGGCCGATGCCTATGGCAACTATGCCGCCGACATTGCCGAGGCGGGGCGCCATCTGCTCGGCCTGGTCGAAGACCTGGCCGATCTTGATGCGGTAGAGGCGCCGGGCTTTGCCCCCGCGCCCGATCACATCGACCTCGCCGATTGTGCCCGCCGCGCCGCCGGTATCCTGTCTGTCCGCGCGCGCGAGCGGGGCATCGCCCTGGCCTTGCCGGAGGAGGCGTGCCACGCCCCGGCAATCGGGGAGTTCCGCCGCGTGCTGCAGGTGCTGCTCAACCTCTTGAGCAATGCCATCCGCTACACCCCGGCCCATGCCACCGTCACCCTGGCCTGCGGTGTGGAAGGAGCCACGGCGTGGATCGCGGTGGAAGATCGCGGCGAGGGGCTTACTGCCGACCAGGCGGCGCGCGTGTTTGAAAAGTTTGAACGGCTGGGCCGCAGCGGCGATGGCGGATCGGGCTTGGGCCTCTATATCTCCCGCCGGCTGGCCCGCGCCATGGCCGGTGATCTTACCGTATCGAGCACACCGGGCGAGGGCGCCCGCTTTGTGCTGACCCTGCCGGCCGATCTGCCCAGCGCCGGTATCGTCAACGCGCGCTGATTCTTGGCCGCCAGGTTAACCGCACCTTTTCATGGCATTCCGCAAACGTTCAGACCGTCTCGCCCACAACACCGGGCATCGGGGACCGGAAATCTGACGCTTGTTTCGGAGATTCGCGATGATCAGGAAGATGGCGATGGTCGGCCTGTTGGGCGCCTTGGTGGCGACCCCAGCTCTGGCCCAGGCAATAGACCCCAACCAGCCGTTCAACGATGGTTCGGCAGCAGCATCGATGACGGCCCCTCCGGGCGTGGTCGTTCCTGGCCAGGATCCGGGGGTTAGCGCGGTCAATCGCAACGAAGCGCAGGCGCTGGCGATCGATACAAACACCGCCCGCGCCGAGCGGAACGCCGAACTGCAAAGCTACCACGCTGCGGTGCATGATTATCACCAGGCCGTGCAGGCCCGACGCGACACCATCGCCATGATCCGCACCACCCAGTCGCGACGCGACGCCGCCTATGCGCGGGCAATGGATGCGTGGCACGAGCAGGTCGCGGCCTGCCAGAATGGCAATCACCAGGCCTGCCAGGCGCCCACGCCAGACCCTGCCGCGTTCGAATAAATTGTGGGAATGGCGCGGCCAAGCCGGCCGGCGCGGGTCTTGTGCGATCAGCGCCGGCGACCGGCGCGCCACACGGCGGCAATGCCCAGCAGCGCCAGTACGAGGCCACGCCAGGCCCACGGTCGCTGATCGAGCATGAAGCTTTCGCGCGGCCAGTGCACCAGGCCCAGGCCTTGCGCGATCCACAACAGGCCCATGAAAAAGGCGGCCAAGCCGATGATCCGCAGGATCGCCACCATGACCGCCTTTCTCTTCATCGTGTATCTTCCGGCTTAGCGCTGGTTGATCGGAACGTAGTCGCGCTGCGTCGGCCCGGTGTAGAGCTGGCGCGGGCGACCGATCTTCTGGCCGGGATCGCTGATCATTTCGTTCCACTGCGCCACCCAGCCCACGGTGCGGGCGAGGGCAAACAGCACGGTGAACATCGTGGTCGGGAAACCGATCGCCGAAAGGATGATGCCCGAATAGAAGTCCACGTTCGGGAACAGCTTCTTTTCCACGAAGTAGGGATCGTTGAGCGCGATCTCTTCCAGGCGCAGCGCGGTTTCGAACAGCGGATCGTTGACCTTGAGCGCGTCGAACACTTCGCGCACGGTCTTCTGCATCACCGTGGCGCGCGGATCGTAGTTCTTGTAGACGCGGTGGCCAAAGCCCATCAGGCGGAACGGATCGTTCTTGTCCTTGGCGCGCTCGATATAGTGCGGAATCTTGTCGGGCGTGCCGATCTCGCGCAGCATGTTGAGCGCCGCTTCGTTGGCGCCGCCGTGTGCCGGGCCCCACAGGCAGGCGATACCCGCCGCGATGCAGGCAAACGGGTTGGCACCCGACGAACCGGCCAGGCGCACGGTCGAGGTCGACGCGTTCTGCTCATGGTCGGCGTGCAGGATGAAGATGCGATCCATCGCGCGTTCGACTTCGGGGATCACTTCATATTCTTCGGCCGGAACGCCAAAGGTCATGCGCAGGAAGTTGCCGGTGTACGACAGATCGTTGCGCGGATAGAGGAACGGCTGACCAACCGAATACTTGTACGCCATCGCCGCGATCGTGGGGATCTTGGCGATCAGACGGTGCGAGCTGATCGTGCGGTTCTGCGGATCGGCAATATCGGTCGAATCATGATAGAACGCCGAAAGCGCGCCCACCACGCCGCACATCACCGCCATCGGGTGCGCGTCACGGCGGAAGCCGCTGTAGAACTTGGTCAGCTGCTCGTGCACCATGGTGTGGCGCGTGATCGTGCGGGAGAAGTTGGCCAGCTCGTCCTGGTTCGGCAGTTCGCCGTTCAGCAGCAGGTAGCTCACTTCCATGAAGCTGGAATGCTCGGCCAGCTGGCCGATCGGATAGCCGCGGTGCAGCAGGACGCCTTCGTCACCATCGATATAGGTGATCGCGCTGTCGCAGCTGGCGGTGGAGGTAAAGCCCGGATCGTAGGTGAACTTGCCCGACTGGCCGTAAAGCTTACGGATGTCGAGGACGTCCGGCCCGATGGTGCCGCTCTTGACCGGAAGGTCGATGGTCTTGCCATCGATGGTCAAAGTAGCCTGATTGTCGCTCACGCTAGGCTCTCCTGTACAAAGAAACAGTATGTTCTGTGGGCCACCTGGTCAGGCGGCATGGTCACGCAAACGGGCCAGGCTCTCTTCCTTTCCGAGGAGAACCAGGACATCGAAAATTCCAGGTGAGGTCGCTTGTCCCGTCAGGCTTGCGCGCAGGGGCTGGGCGATCTTGCCCAATCCTACTCCCAGCTCCTCGGCCATTTGCTTGAGATTGGCCTCGAGCGTGGCCGCTGTCCAGTCGTTTGCGCCCTCAAGGCGGGTGATCACTTTGGCAAGGATTGCCCGCGCATCGGCGGTGAGCAGGCCTTGCGCCTTTTCATCGAGCGCCAGCGGGCGCTGGGCAAACAGGAACACCGCGCCCTTGGCCAGCTCGTTAAGATCGGCCGCGCGCACCTTGAGCACCGGCATCGCCTCAGCCAGCTTGGCACGGTCATGAGCCGGCACCAGCGCGTCGAGCCGCGGCGCGACAAGATCGGCCAGGCGCGCATCATCCGCTTCGCGCAGGTAGTGCCCGTTCAAGTTGAGCAGCTTCTTGAGATCGAAGCGCGAGGCGCCCTTGTTGACATTGGCGATGTCGAACCATTCCACCGCCTGGTCGCGGCTGATGATTTCCTCGTCGCCATGGCCCCAGCCCAGGCGAAGCAGGTAGTTGAACACCGCTTCGGGCAGCAGGCCCATCTCGTCGCGATAGGCGTCCACGCCCAGGGCGCCGTGGCGCTTGGACAGCTTGGCCCCATCCGCACCGTGGATCAGCGGGATATGGCCATAGACCGGATCGGGCCAGCCACCTTCGATCGCGTTCATCGCGCGGATGATCACCAGCTGGCGGAACGCATTGTTGATGTGGTCGTCGCCGCGAATGACATGAGTCACGCCCATGTCGTGATCGTCGACCACCACCGCGAGCATATAGGTGGGCGTACCATCGCCGCGCAGGATCACGTAGTCGTCGATTTCCACGTTCTGCACGGTGATCGCGCCCTGAACGACGTCGTCGATCACCGTCTCGCCTTCGCGCGGGGCCTTGACGCGGATGACATAGGGCTTGTCGGCCGGCCAGGTGGCGGGATCGGCATCGCGCCATTCGCTTTCCAGGCGGAATGGGCGGCGCTCTTCCTGCGCCTTGGCGCGGCGCGCGGCCAGTTCTTCCTGCGTCAAATAGCAGCGATAGGCGTGCCCGGCGTCGAGCAGCTGGTGTGCCACCTGGGCGTGGCGATCAGACCGCGCAAATTGGAACACCGGCTCGGCATCGCCGCCCAGGCCCAGCCAGTTGAGGCCGTCAAAGATCGCCTCGATCGCGGCATCGGTGGAACGCGCGCGGTCGGTATCCTCGATACGCAGCAGATAGGTGCCGCCGTGGTGGCGGGCGAAAAGCCAGTTGAACAGGGCCGTGCGCGCGCCGCCGATATGCAGGAAACCGGTGGGCGATGGGGCAAAGCGGGTGACAACGCGTGCCGCTGGGGTGGGGCTGGCGCTGGCCGTACCCGATCCTGCAGAAACGGTGTCAGTCTGGCTTGCCATCGAGGGCGCATTCCTTCCAATTCGGCGCATGGCCGGCCTTGTTGCAACACCGCCTGATCCGCAAACGGCGCTTGGCCGGGATAACGGTGCCGGCCCGCAGATAACCGGTCTTGATATGGGACCGAACGGGCTCGGGCGCCATTGGGCCAAAGCGGCGCGTTTGTCCAGCATGCTCGCGCATGCGAATGCGTGGATCGAGCAGCGCGGCACAGAACGCGGCCCCTGGCTAAGTGTGGCGTTTGCCGCGGGAATCTGCGCCTGGGTGGTGCTTCCAGGCCCCTGGCAGTGGCTGGCCCTTATGGTCGGAATCGGCGGAATTTTGCTGCTTGTGCTGCCTCGCGATCGAGACGGCCGATTCGCCCATTTGCGGTTGGCCGTGCTTTCGCTGGGGCTGATGGTGATGGCCGGCTGTGCCACGATCTGGATCAAGTCTGCCTTTTTGGGCACCCCGCCGATTCCCCGGCCCATGCTGGTGGCGCTCGATGGCACGGTGGTCGATCGCCAGGTCCAGGCGGCGCAGGGCCGTTTGCGGCTGATCCTGCAGACGCGGGTAACCTTGCTGTCGGGCGAAACGCGGGACGGTCAGGTGCGGATCAACGTGCCCTTGGCGCCGGCCGGGCAAAACGATTCGGCGCTGGCCGACGGGGCGCGGGTGCGCCTGCGTGCGCGGCTGATGCCGCCGGCGCCGCCGATGGTGCCGGGCAGCTTTGATTTTGCCCGCAGCGCGTGGTTTTCCGGCCTTATGGCCACGGGCAGCAGCGTGGGGGCGATCACCCTGCTGGCGCCGGCGCCGCCGGGCACGCGGCTCGATGCCGTGCGCCAGCGCCTGGCGGACCACATCCGCACGCAACTGGGTGGATCACCGGGCGCGATCGCCGCCGCCTTTGCCAGCGGCGATCGCGGCAGCATCGCCACGGCAGATGAAGATGCGATGCGCGACGCGGGGTTGACGCACCTCCTGTCGATCAGCGGCCTGCACGTCAGCGCCGTGGTCGGCGCGGTATACCTCATCACCGCGCGCCTGCTCGCGCTGGTGCCGTTTCTGGCGCTACGCCTGCGCGTGCCGCTGGCGGCGGCCGCGATGGGCGCGCTGGCGGGCATTGGCTATACCCTGCTGACCGGGGCGGAAGTGCCCACGATCCGCTCGTGCCTGGGTGCGTTGCTGGTCCTGCTGGCCTTGGCGCTGGGCCGCGATCCGCTGTCGTTGCGGATGCTGGCGGTGGCCGCGTTCATCGTCATGCTGTTCTGGCCCGAGGCCGTGGTCGGCCCCAGTTTCCAGATGAGCTTCGGCTCGGTCATCGCCATTATCGCGTTCGATTCGTCCGCGCCGGTGCGGCGCTTCCTGAGCCACGTGCACGAAGGCTGGGCGATGCGGTTGGTGCGGCATCTGGCGCTGGTGCTGGCCACGGGCCTGGTGATCGAACTGGCGCTGATGCCGATGGCGCTGTTCCATTTCCACCGCGCCGGTATCTATGGCGCGGCGGCCAATGTCGTGGCCATTCCGCTCACCACGTTCGTTACCATGCCACTGATCGCGCTGGCCCTGCTGCTCGATCTGGCGGGGTGGGGCGCCCCGGCGTGGTGGGCGGTGGGCAAATCGCTCGATGCGCTGCTGGGCCTGGCCCACCTCAGCGCCAGCCAGCCCGGCGCAGTGACCCTGCTGCCGGGCATGCCCGGCTGGGTCTTTGGCCTGATGGTGGGCGGGCTGCTGTGGCTAGCGCTGTGGACCGGGCGGGTGCGCCTGTGGGGCCTGGTGCCGGTTGGTCTAGGCGCGGTATTGACCGTGCTGCAACCGACGCCCGATGTGCTGGTGACCGGTGACGGGCACCACGTCGCCCTGGCAGGAGAAGGGCCCAACCTGCTGATGCTCCGCGCCACGCGCAGCGACTATACCCCCTCGATGCTGCTCGAAAACGCCGGGCTGGAGGGAGAGGCCCGCCCGCTTGACACCTGGCCCGGCGCGCAATGCAACGCGGACTTCTGCCGCGCCGTGCTTGTGCGCCAGGGCCGACGCTACACCGTGCTGATGAGCCGCGGCCGCGACCAGGTGGACTGGCAGACCCTCACCACCGCCTGCGCCGCCGCCGATATCGTGATCGCCGATCGCACCTTGCCTACCAGTTGCCACCCCCGCTGGCTCAAAGCCGACCGCCGCCTGCTGCGCCAGACCGGCGGCCTGGCGATCTATCTAGCACAAGGCCGGCTGACGACCGTGGCGGAGACGGAAGGCCAGCACGGCTGGTTTCCGACGCCGGAGGCGTGGGTGGGGGAGGGCAGGTGATGGGTAACGGCAGTGTTGATTTTTGGGGCAGCCTGCCCAGTATTCTGGATTGTCGCAACAGTCCGGGCGATAGGTGGATAGCGCCTACTTTTGACCAAAACGTGTCGTTCCCCATGAGGCTTTGAAAGGCAGTTTCCGCCAGAACCAGCCATTCGCTCAGCGCCAAGCCCTTCGTTTCGGGCGGTAGAAGCCTCTCACGTCGAATGCAGGAAACCACCGGAGAAACTGGTATATGGTTCTGTGCTGAGCGGCGGATCGCTAGACATGGGATCGATTTGCTGACACTTTTGCAGAGGGCATCGGTGGATCGGGCGGGGGATTGATGGCGGAACGCAAGGCTATACCGGCGGCCACACGGCTGCGCTTATTTGCCGCGGCATCGGGTCACTGTCAGCGGCCGGAATGTCTCGACGCCCTGTTCCCGGTTGAGTTGGGAGGCGACAAGCACATCGCGGAGATGGCGCACGTTATCCCACATGGCGATGCCGGCCCGCGCTACGAGGATAGGCCGGATGGGGATTTCGATGCCGATTCCTTCGACAACCTGCTCCTATTGTGTCCGACCTGCCATACTATTGTCGACAAGGATCCCGATGCCCATCCCCGCCAGCTTCTCCTGGATTGGAAGCAGGCCCATCTTGCGAACCTAGCACTCAAGCAGGGTATCAAGGCATATGACGAGCGCGCGGAAGTGCGCGAGGCAGTCGCCGCAGTCCTTTCCGAAAACAGTGCAATCTGGGAGCGATACGCCCCTGTGGACGGAGCTGAGTTCGAATATGATCCGGAGTCCGAGGCTGCGAAGGCGTGGGAGCAGCGTGTGAGGAGCGTGATCTTACCCAACCACTACCGCATGCAGGCCATCATCGAGGCGAACCTCGGACTGGCAACCGACAAGGAGCGCCGGACCTTCGCAGAATATCAGGAACATGTGCGCGGCCTGTCCGAACGCCATGTCTGCGGCGCCGCTGGCCGCGCAAGTCGCTTCCCTCCGGCAATGGAAGGCATATTCGCGTGAACTGGCAAATCACCTATGCGCTCGCAAACTTTGCAAAGCCAGGGCGATCTACTGCAGTGCATGTGGAGGACGACCTGATCAGGGTCATGACCCCGGAACAGCCGGACGTTCTAGCTGCCATAGCGCCCGGGGAGACAATTGACCTGGCAACCGCCACATATTACCGGCACCGATTTCCAGCCATGGACTTCCTTTGCGGCTATCGGTCCAGCTGTGTCTGGCAAGGCGAGGCGATCCGCTTTCTGCAGGATCATGGCGTAGGCTGGGGCAGCTTTGGAACGCTCTCTTCGGCTGCCTTGGATGGCAAGGCCAAGACCGCGTCACACAAGACGTATTTCTTCGTGGACCGCCTCCTTAGACAATATGGTCGTGTGGCCCAGGCCGCTCGCGAGTTTGATCGCATCTATCAGGTCACTCTCAAGAATGGCGTCGTTTTCCGATTAGGCATGATCGCAGAGTACGAACCTACCGCCGATGCGGTTCGCAGCCTTTGGGATCGGTTTGGTCCGATGGATGTCGCGTGGAACATCAACCCGAACGGGAGCCCATCTAAAGAAGCGATCGAAGCGGGAAATGAGCTCGGATGCAAGGTGATAAAGTGGGAAGGGCTGAGGGACTACATCCACCAGAGATCATGAAGGCTGGCGCAATTGCAGCTCATCTGCTGACGTTTTGCGGGTCCTTTGCCAATTTCGACGCTTATATGTTCGGCTCGACCCTGAACGGGGTCGGCAAAGACATCGACATTCTTGTCATTGGCCCCGGCGGTGAAGCGCTATCCAACCTCAAAGCGGAAATGCGGTCGGCCGGCGAACAATTGCCACTCCACATTCTCTGCATGTTGCCATCAGAAGCGGATGAGAGTGAGTTCTTGCTCAAGGAGCGATGCGTATCGCTTGTGGATTTGGCCAAGTCTGCTGTGTCACGCGCCTAGCGCGATCGAGTTCTATTTCGACCGCGCACCGCACAGTTGTGAAGGTAGCTTCGCCATTTGGTCCTTTCAATGCCGACTGACTGCTAACGGCCCCGCCTCTGTCGCAGTGGCGGCACCACCCAGGCGAACCCCGAATATCTGCTCTAAACAAGTGCTGAGGTTCCACCCGGCGCTGTCGAACGGCAGGAAAGCCACACTTAAAGGCATTGCGTATTATCGACCCGGCGCAAGGAAACCTGCGCAGAGCGAGGCAGGCTGGGGAGGTTGACCGCTGCCCAATGGAGCAATCACGCCCAACAGTAGCCCGTTGAAGGGCCCGCACGCAGATGCCTATTCACTCAGCACAAACCCCTCTACCACCACCCTCAATGATACCGCCGCAGCAGCCCTGCCAGCTTGCCTTGCACTTCCACTTCGTCGGGGGCGTAGAACTGGGGGTTGTACGCGGCGTTGGCCGGGTCGAGGCGGATGCGGCCTTTTTCGTGGTGGAGGTACTTGAGAGTCGCTTCCTCGCCACGCACCAGGGCGACGACGATTTCACCGTCGCGGGCGGTGTTGGTGCGGCGCACGAGGGCGTAGTCGCCGTCGAGGATGCCGGCGTCGACCATCGAATCGCCCGACACTTCCAGCGCGTAGTGCTCGCCAGAACCGAGCAGGGCGGCGGGCACGGGCAGCATGGCCGAGCCCTCCATCGCCTCGATCGGGGCGCCCGCGGCGATGCGGCCGTGGAGCGGGATTTCGATCACGTCGTTCGCGGCCACTGGCGCCGGGCGCGGGGTGGCGGACGCGGGGGCAGTGGGGCGCGGCGCGGGATTGCGCGCGGCGGCCTTGGTCGCCAGGCTTTCCGGCTCGCGGATCACTTCGAGGGCGCGGGCGCGGTTGGGCAGGCGGCGGATGAAGCCGCGTTCTTCCAGCGCAGAGATCAGGCGGTGCACGCCAGACTTTGACTTGAGATCGAGCGCTTCCTTCATTTCTTCAAACGAAGGGGAAATGCCGGAATCATCAAGGCGCGTCTGGATGAACGAGAGCAGTTCGTGCTGCTTGCGCGTGAGCATCCGCAAGTCTCCTATGGCGAACGAATGCGGAACGAATAAGCAACCAAACCGAACCCGTCAAGCAAATCCGCCAAATTCGAGCAGATAGATCGGCACCTTGCTCCCTTCCGGTTGCATCGCCGCGCCGGCCTCGCGCTGCACCAGGCAATTGGCGCGGGCAATGGGGGCGATTGCGCCGGAATCCTGCAACGGATCGAGTGTGACGGAAACGCGATCCCAATGGCCGCGCAGGAATTCGGTGCGCCCGCCACCGGCCGGCATCGGCTGGGCCAGCGGCATGTGCAGCGGGCTGGGCAGCGGCTGGGCGGCACCCAGCGCGGCGCGCAGCAGGGGGAGCATGAACAGGTGCGCGGTGACATAGGCCGAGGCCGGATTGCCGGGCAGGCCGAGGATCACCTGCGGCGCGGCGCGGTCCTTGGCGCTGCGTTGCCCCACCAGCAGCGGCTTGCCCGGCTTGATCGCCACGCGCCAGAAATCGATGCGCGCGCCCACTGCCTCCAGCGCGGGGCGAACCAGATCGTGATCACCGACCGAGGCACCGCCGCTGGTGACCACGATATCCGCCTCGTGCACGCTATCGAGCGCGGCGGCCAAGGCATCGAGCCGATCGGGCACCGGGCCGATGCGCTGCACGTCCACCGGCAGGGCGGCGGCCATCGCGGCGAGCATCGGGCCGTTGCTGGCCGGAATCTGGTGCGCGGCCAAGGCGTGGCCGGCTGCGGCCAACTCATCGCCACTGTCGATCACCGCCAGGCGCAGGCGGCGGCAGACTGGCACGTGGCCATGCCCGGCAGCAATCGCCAGCGCGATCTGCGCCGCGCCCAGCCGCGTGCCGGTGGGGAGCAGTGGGTCTTGCGCAGCAAAATCCATGCCCGCCGCGCGGATATGGCGCGAGGGCGGTTGCGGCGGCGTGCCGGTGATGGCGAGCGCGGCGCCATCGCGCGCGCAGTCTTCCTGCAGCAGCACGCAATCGGCGCCTGCGGGCATGGCCGCGCCGGTGCTGATCCGCACGGCCTGGCCGGGCGCTACCGTGCCGGCATAGGGATGGCCGGCGGCGCTTTCGCCCACCACGGTCCATGGGCCGGGCAGATCGGCGCTGCGCAGGGCATAGCCATCCATCGCCGAAAGCGCGGTGGCCGGCTGCGTGCGCGCGGCGACGAGCGGCGCGGCGAGATAGTGACCCAGCGCCTCTGCCGTGGCGCGATGGTCGATCGGCAGGCGCGGGGCGAGGGCGATGAGCCGGGCCTGCGCCTGTTCGAGTGGCAGGGGCGGCTGGCGCGGCGGAGCATTCATGGCGCGGACCAATCGCCCGATTTGCCGCCGCGCTTGGCGATCAGGCGCACGGCTTCGATCACCATGCCCTTGTCCACCGCCTTGGCCATGTCGTAGATTGTCAACAAGGCCACGCAAGCGGCTGTCATAGCTTCCATTTCCACGCCGGTCTTGGCCGTGAGCGAGGCGGTGGCGGTGCATTCCACGCCGCCATCGACAAAGCCAAATTCCACCGCCACGGCATCGAGCGAGAGCGGGTGGCACAGCGGGATCAACTCGCCAGTTTTCTTGGCGGCCATGATCCCGGCAATGCGGGCGGTGGCCAGCACATCGCCCTTGGGCACGGTGCCATCGCGGATCGCGGCCAGCGCCGTTGCCGACATGCGGATCATACCGCGCGCCACGGCCACGCGCTGCGTGGCGGGCTTGGCGCCGACATCGACCATGCGCGCATGGCCCTGGGCATCGAGGTGGGTAAGCTCTGTCATCCCACGCTCATGCCATGCGCAGGGAAAGGCGCAAGCCCTGTTGATCGGCCAGCGGCTGTGGCGGGGCGAGGCCGGCGCGGCGATATTCAAGGGCAATGCCGGCAAGGTTCTGCGCGCGGCCGACATGGCGGACCCGCACGCGCGAAAATGAAACGAGGTCGTTCCGATAGGCGGCAAGGCAATCGGCCGTGGCGGGATGGGCGGCGGTGCGGCCGGCGATCTGGTCGATCACGAAGGCGGAATCGCCGCAGAACACGACGTCAGTTTCGCCAAGCTGCCGGGCGAGGTCCATCGCGCCGAGCAGGGCCAGCCATTCGGCGCGATTGCTGTCACCCACACCGCAATCGGGGACAATCCAAGTGCGGCCGCCGGTGACGACGGCGATTTCCATGCGGCCGGGGTTGGGCCGGCAGCCGCCATCGAACCACAGCTTGCGCGGTGCGGGCGGCGGCAAGCTGGGGTCAGCCCTGCAGCAGCGCCTGGGTGGCGGCGGCCACGTCGGCCTCGCGCATCAGGCTTTCACCCACCAGGAACGTGCGCGCGCCGCAGGCGGACAGGCGAACGAGATCGGCGTGGGTGTTGATGCCGCTTTCGGCCACCAGCAGTGTGCCGGCGGGCGCCAGCGGGGCCAGGCGCTCGGTATTGGCGATGTCGGTGACGAAGCGCTTGAGATCGCGGTTGTTCACCCCGATCAGGCGGGAATGCAGGCGCGCGGCGCGCTCCATCTCGGCCTCGTCATGCACTTCGACCAGCACGTCCATGCCGTGCTCGCGCGCCGCGGCTTCGATCTCGGCCATCTGGGCATCCTCGAGCGCGGCCACGATGATCAGGATGGCATCGGCGCCAATCGCGCGGGCTTCGGCCACCTGCCAGGGATCGACCATGAAATCCTTGCGCAGTACGGGCAGCGCACAGGCGGCGCGGGCGGCGACGAGATAGTCTTCATGCCCCTGGAAATAGGGCGCATCCGTCAGGATCGAAAGGCACGCGGCGCCGCCCGCTTCATAGGCGCGGGCATGGTCGGCCGGCTGAAAATCGGCGCGGATCAGGCCCTTGGACGGGCTGGCCTTCTTGATTTCGGCAATCAGGGCAAAGCCGCTGGCGGCGCGGGCACGCAGCGCGGCTTCGAACCCGCGCGGCACGGTTTGCGTGGCGGCGCGGGCGGCCAGGTCAGCGAGCGATGTGGTGGCCTTGCGCTGGGCCACTTCGGCGCGCTTGGTATTGCAGATTTCGGTAAGCTTGTCGGTCATGTGCACAGAGCCTTACTTCAGCGCGTCGATCCAGCAACGCAGCAGGCCAAGGGCCAGGCCCTTGTCGATGGTTTCGGCAGCTTCTTCAACGCCTTCGTGCCAGTCGGTGACATCCCCGGCGACCATCAGCGCGGCCGCGGCGTTGAACAGCACGGCATCGCGATAGGGGCCGGGCTGGCCATCGAGCAGCGCCTGGAGCGCAGCGGCGTTATAGGCAGCGTCGCCGCCGCGAATGGCATCCACCGGTGCGGTGGCCAGGCCAGCGTCGCCCGGCGCGATGCGGTGCATGAGGATCGCGCCACCATGCACGTCGGCCACTTCATTGCCGCCGGCCAGGCTCAATTCGTCGAGCCCTTCATCCCCCGAAACCACGAACGAGCGCGCCGTGCCAAGCCGCGCCAGGGCATCGGCATAGATCGGCACATAGGCGGGGCGGGCAATGCCGACGAGCTGGCGCTGCACCCCGGCGGGATTGGCCAGCGGGCCCATCAGGTTGAAGATCGTGCGGCGGCCAATGGCACGGCGGATCGGCATGATCCGGCCCATGGCAGGGTGGTGCTTGCCGGCGAACAGGAAGCAGATGCCAAGGTCTGCCAGCGTTTCCTCGGCCGTTTCGACCGCGCGATCGAGGTTGAGGCCCAGCGCCTCCAGCGTATCGGCAGCGCCGGCCTTGGAACTGGCGGCGCGGTTGCCATGCTTGGCCACTGGCACGCCGCAGGCCGCCACGACCAGGCTGACCGCAGTGGATACGTTGAGCGTGTGGTGCCCGTCGCCACCGGTGCCGCAGACATCGATGGCGTTTTCGGGCGCAGCAATGCCGATCATGCGCGCGCGCATGGCCTGGGCCGCGCCGGCAATTTCGCTGGCGCTTTCGCCGCGATCGGACAGCGCAACGAGGAAGGCGATGGTCGCCTCGTCTGCTACCTGGCCATCGAGGATCGCGGAAAAGGCGGCTTCGGCTTCATCCTGATCGAGCGGGATTTCCCCGACCGGGGGCAGCACGGTCATGCCGGCATCCGCGCCGCGATCCCGCACAGTGCCAGGAAATTGGCGATCATCGCGTGGCCATGCTCGGTCGCGATGCTTTCGGGATGGAACTGTACGCCGTGGATCGGCAGGCTGGCGTGGCGAAAGCCCATGGTGTGGCCATCATCGGATCGCGCGTTGACGACCAGGCATTCGGGCACGTCTTCGACCACCAGCGAGTGATAGCGCGTGGCGGTGAACGGCGAGGGCAGGCCGGCGAACACACCGGTGCCATCGTGCGTGACGGGCGAGGTCTTGCCGTGCATCAGGCCGCCGCGCACGACCTTGCCGCCGAAATACTGGCCGATGGATTGGTGCCCCAGGCACACGCCGAGCAGCGGCATGCCCGCTTGCGCTGCCGCGCCGACGAGATCGAGGCTGACGCCCGCTTCGTTGGGGGTGCAGGGGCCGGGCGAGAGCAGGAAGCCCTTGGCACCCGAAGCCAGTGCTTCGGCAGCGGTCAGCGCGTCGTTGCGTACCACGTTCACCTCGGCGCCCAGTTCCATCAGATAGTGGACGAGGTTCCAGGTGAAGCTGTCGTAATTGTCGATGACGAGGATCATGGCCAATCTTCTATATTCCCCGCTTGATACCAGCATCGGAGAGGCATTGTTTAAGCGCTGACAGGTTTGCTTCCCCGATTTGATCCTTGGGCAAGCAGAAAAAAGTCAGAGTGGTTTTTGATAAAAGAAAAAGGCGATCGTTCTCTAGCCAGCCGTTCAAATGCGACCAAGGAAGATTGGAACTTTCGAACGGACCGATTGCCTTTATCCCTTCGTTGTCGAAGCTGAACTGGTAGGGTGCGCGGGCAGATGGCTGTTGCGCGTACAGTTTTTTCGTCAAGCGCGGAACATGCCACAGCAAAAAGATGCGGATGCCTGCATAGGCGCAAAGGGCGACAACGAAGGCGGTGATCGCGTCGGCGGCGAGCTTGATCCACGAATGGGGAAATTCGATGACGACGAATAGCGCTGTGTAGGCAACTGTGATCAGCAGAACGAAGCGCAAGATGCCCGCCAAGGTCCATCGGCTGCGCGACCTCAACCGATTGGCTTCCAGATAGTCCTGGTAGCTCATCGTGATCGTCACTTCGTGAGTCACTGCCCGAACGCCGGCTCTGCCGCAACGCGGATCGCCTCGCGCGCGGCGGCGAACAGGGCGCCAGACTTGTGTTCGCATTCGCGCTGTTCGGCCGTCGGGTCGCTGTCGGCCACGATGCCGGCGCCGGCCTGGACGTGCATCACGCCATCCTTGAGTACGGCGGTACGCAGCACGATGCAGCTATCGACCGAGCCATCGGGCGCGAAATAGCCGACCCCGCCGGCATAGGCGCCGCGCGTTTCGGGTTCGAGTTCGGCGATGATTTCGCACGCCCGCACCTTGGGCGCGCCGCTGACCGTGCCGGCGGGGAAGCCGGCGAGCAAGGCATCGACCGAATCCGCGCGCTTGGCATCGAGCTGGCCGACCACGTTCGAGACGATGTGCATCACGTGGCTATAGCGTTCGATCGTATAGCTTTCGGTGACCTTGACCGTGCCGGCGGCGGCCACGCGGCCCACGTCGTTGCGGCCGAGATCGAGCAGCATGAGATGCTCGGCGCGTTCCTTGGGATCGGCCAGCAGGCTTTCCTCGTTGGCGCGGTCTTCGGCCGGGGTGGCGCCGCGCGGGCGGGTGCCGGCGATCGGGCGGATGGTCACTTCGCCATCGCGGATACGCACGAGGATTTCCGGGCTCGATCCGATCAGGGCAAAGCCGGGCAGATCGAGGAAATAGAGGAACGGCGAAGGGTTGATCCGCCGCAGCGCGCGATAGAGCGCCATGGGCGGCAAGGGGAACGGCGCGGTGAAGCGCTGCGCCAGCACCACTTGGAAGATATCGCCGGCGGTGATGTAGTCGCGCGCGCGGGCCACCATCTGGCCATAGCGTTCGGGCGCCATCTGCGGCTCGCGCACCAGATCGACGGTTTTGGGCAGGCGCGGATCTGCGGGCAGGGGGCCATGCAGGCGCGCCAGCGTGGCATCGATGCGATCAGTCGCACGCTCGACCAAGGCCTGCGGTGTGCCGCCCTCGGCCCACACCGGGGCAACGGCGGTGAGTTCGTCGGTCAGGCGATCAAACACCAGGAGCACGGTGGGGCGCACGAACAGCATGTCGGGCAGTTCCAGCGCGCTTTGCGGGGCGCGTGGCAGCTTTTCCACCAGGCCAATGGTTTCATAGCCGAAATAGCCGACCAGGCAGGCCAGCGTGGGCGGCAGGCCTTCCGGCACATCGATCCGGCAGCGTTCGACCAGCGCGCGCAATTCGGCCAGGCTGTTGCCCGGCAGCGCGGCGAAGGCGGCGCGGTCGGTCTGCCAGGCGGCGTTGATCTGCGCGGTTTCACCCGTGGCGCGGAACACCAGATCGGGATCGAGCCCGACCAGGCTGTAGCGGCCACGCACTTCGCCGCCCTGGACCGATTCCAGCAGGAAATCGCCGCGTTCCGGCTCGAACAGCTTGCGCGCGGCGCTGACCGGGGTTTCGCTGTCGGCAATCAGCTTGCGCCAGACCAGCGCCGGCTTTCCGGCCGCCAGCGCGGCAAGGGCCGCCGCGCTGTTTTCGGGCTGGGCGCCGGTTGGCGCAGGACGCGACAGGATCGTGGTCATGGTCTTACTGGTTACCGACAAGCTTGGTATTGAGCGCACGCAGCGCGGTTTCGTTGCGGGTCACGCCCACCTGGTTGCGGATCGCGGTGCGCAGTTCCTCGGCCACTTCGCGGCCCATATCGAGGCCGAACTGCTTGCCAGCCTGCGCCAGGAACGGATCGCCTGCGGGGATGACGCCGGGCGTCACGGTCTTGAGCGAAACCACGTAGAAGCCGGCATTGCCCGGTGCGGCGAGCGGCTTGGCCGTGCCCTTGGACATGGCGAACAGCAGCACCAGCGGCGGGGGCAACTGGCGGCCGCTTTGCTGCATGGCCGCAAGCTGTTCGCGCGTGATCGCCACCGGCTGCGCGGGCGGCAGAGTCACGCCCAGACCCTTGAGTGCGTCAGCCAGCGAGATGCCCTTGGCCATGGCGGCAAGCACCTTGGCCGAGGCATCCTTGGCCTTGGCGGCGCCCTGTTCGGTGGCATAGTCGCGCGCGACCTGGTCCTTGATCTGGTCAAGCGGCGCGGGGGCGGCAGGCATGATCTGGCCCACGTCGAAGATCGCGATGCGCTTGCCATCGGCGAGCGGCGCAACCTGGCCTTCGCCTTCATGCTCCAGCGCAAAGGCGCCTTGCAGCAGGGCGGCAACATCGGCCGGGGCCTTTTGCCCAGGCTGGCCGAACACGCTGCCGTCGGCAGTGAGGGCGGGAGTGGTGGTCAGCGTCACGCCCTGGGCCTTGGCCACATCAGCGAGGCCGGTGTGGTTTTCGAACTGCTCTTCCAGGCGGGAAGACAGATCGAGCAGCGCGGCGTGGCGCTTTTCGGTGGTCAGTTCCGCCACCAGTTCGGGGCGGGCCTGTTCCAGCGTCTTGCCCGGCTTCTTGACGATGGCATCGACGCGAATGACGTGCCAGCCAAGTCCGCTCTTGGCCGGCGTGGCCACCTTGCCCTGGGCGGCGGCGAAGACCGCATCGGCGACGGCGGCAGAGCTTTGCGCGGCGAGCTTGTCACGCGTGAGATCGGCGATCTTGCTGGCGGCAAGGCCCTTGGCGCGGGCAGCGGCCTCGATGCTGGTGCCGGCAGAAACCTGCGCGGCCAGCGCCTGGGCGGCTTGCTCGGTCGGCACGACGACCTGGGTTACCGTGCGGGTTTCGCTGGGCGCATAGACATCGGCCTTCGCCTTGTAGCGGGCGGCAATGTCAGCGTCGCTGGGGGCAGGCACGTTGGCCAGGCTCGCTTCATCGATCACGGCATAGCGCACGGTGCGGCGCTCGGGCTGCTGATAGCGGGCGGCGTTGGCCTTGTAATAGGTGGCCAGCACGGCATCGCTCGGCTTGTCCTTGCCGGCAAAGGCGATGCTGGGCAGGAAGGCAATGTCGCCCTCGCGCTTTTCCTTGAGCATCGCGGCATAGCGCGCCACGGCCGAGGCGGGCATGGCGGCGCCCGGCGCCACCGGCGACAGCACCTGGCGGACGATCAGGCTTTGCGTGATCGACTTGCGCACGGCGGCATCGGTCATCCCGCGCTGGGCGAGGAACGCGCGATAGACCGCGTCGCTGAACTTGCCATCGGGGCCCTGGAACGCGGGCTGCTTGGCGATTTCGCTGTCGACCAGACGATCGCTGACGCCCATGCCGTTCTTGGCGGCCCATTCCTGCATCGCGGCACGATCAGCCAGGCCGGAAAGGGCATCGTTCATCACGCCCTGGGCCAGGAACTGGCGCATCGTCAGCGTCGGGTTCTGCTCGCGCTCCTGCTCGAACGCGGTGGTGATGGTCTTGCCCAGTTCGTCCACGCCAACCTTGGCATGGCCGACCTTGGCTGCTGCCTCACCGTCCGAAGACTGGCCGACACGCAGGCCGCTCACGTCGGCGCCGGCAAAGGCCAGGGCAAGAAGACCGATGAACACCAGGGCGAAAAGCGCGCCGATGCGGGAATGGATCAGTTTACGAAACAGCGAGAGCATGGGATGCGATCAAATCCGCCTGATGACTTGGATTGGCCTGCCTTAGGAGGCTTGGACCGATCCCGCAATGCCTCTGGCAGGGCACATGCCGCCCAAGCACTTCATCGCGGGGGCCTTGCGCTGGCGGGGCAATTGCAGGCAAGGGGGTTGGCACGGAATCGGGCCTGACAACGCGCCACCGCACAACAACCGGCGCGGCAATCCCGATTTTCGGCGGGCACACAGAACGAGGGATCAAAGCCAGCCATGGCGCAACGACCATATATCGTCGGCAACTGGAAGATGAACGGCAGCCGGGTCATGCTGGCCGAGGCGCGCGCGATCGACCGCGCTGCTGCCCGCCATCCGCAGGTAGATATCGCCCTGGCGCCGCCGTTCCCGCTGATCGGCCTGCTGCGCGAGGCCGTGACCGGCATCGGCGTGGGCGGGCAGGATTGCCATACCGAGGCCAAGGGCGCTCATACCGGTGATGTTTCGGCCGCCATGCTGGCCGATATCGGTGCTGATTTCGTGATCCTGGGTCACAGCGAGCGCCGCCGCGACCATGGCGAGAGCAATGCGCTGGTGCGCGCCAAGGCCGATGCCGCGCTGGCGGCCGGGCTGGGCGTGATCATCTGCGTGGGCGAAACGCTGGAAGAGCGTGACGCCGGCCGCGCCGAAGATGTGGTGGCCAGCCAGGTCGACCATTCCCTGCCGCAGGGCGAAGTGGCACTAGAAGCCGTCGCCGGTGGCAAGCTGGCCGTTGCCTATGAACCGGTATGGGCGATCGGCACCGGCCGTGTGGCCGATGTCGAGGATGTGATTGCCATGCACGCCGCAGTGCGGGCGCGGCTTCATGCCGCCTATGACGAAGCCGGCGCGCGCCCGCGCATTCTTTATGGCGGGTCCGTCAATGCCGGCAACGCCGCTGCATTGCTGGCTGCGCCCGAGGTGGGCGGGGCGCTGGTTGGCGGGGCAAGCCTGACGGCCGATGCCTTCCTGCCGATCGTGGCGGCCGCTGGCGCCGGCGAAGGCTGAGCGCAAAATTCGGCCCCTTGCGCAAGGGCGCCCGGCGCCCTAAGTGCGCCGCAACAGTTTCAGGCGGAACCTCATGTCGCTCTTTATCTTCCTCACCGTTATCCAGGCGCTGGTGGCTGCCGCCCTGGTTGGCGTGATTCTCATCCAGAAGTCCGAAGGCGGCGGCCTGGGCGTGGGCGGCAGCCCGGCTGGCTTCATGTCGGCACGCGGCGCGGCCGATTTCCTCACGCGCGTCACCTCGATCCTGGCGGTTCTGTTCGTCGGGCTAAGCATCGTGCTGGCGGCCATGGCCGTCAACGCCGGTGGCAGCCGCACGCTCGACACGTCGCTCCAGCGCACGGCCGATCCGCTGGCCGGCCAGGCCCAGCAGCCGGTTGCGCCCGCTGCCCCGGCGGCTGATCCTTCGGCCGCAGCCCCTGCTGCGCCGGCCGATCCGCTTGGTGGTGCCGCCAAGCAGTAACCCTATGCAAGCATGAAACCAGGCGTTCCCGCCCCGCAGGCGGGGGCGCCGGTTTTGTTTTTGCGGTCCCTTTCGTGATGCCTGCGCGTGCCTGCAACGGGCATGCGTGGTATTGCGGTTCGCCCTTGCGCCTGTGGATTGCCACGCTGTTCGGCGTCGGTTCTGCTTGCGCTCCCCTCCCTTCTGACGCTAAGGCCCAACTCCCATGGCGCGGTACATTTTTATCACCGGCGGCGTGGTCTCCTCGCTCGGCAAAGGTCTCATGGCGGCAAGCCTCGCGGCGCTGCTTCAGGCACGTGGCTATCGAGTGCGGATCCGCAAGTTCGATCCCTATCTCAACGTCGATCCGGGCACGATGAGCCCGTATCAGCACGGCGAGGTCTTCGTCACCGACGACGGCGCAGAGACCGACCTGGACCTTGGCCACTACGAGCGTTTCACCGGCGTTTCGGCCCGCCAGGCCGACAACATCACCTCGGGCCGCATCTATCGCGACATCATCGCCAAGGAACGCCGCGGCGATTACCTGGGCGCAACCGTGCAGGTGATCCCGCACGTGACCGACGCGATCAAGGACTTTGCCCAGGCCGAAACCGAAGACCTCGATTTCGTGCTGTGCGAAATCGGCGGCACGGTGGGCGACATCGAAGGCCTGCCGTTCATCGAGGCGCTGCGCCAGCTGCATAACGAGCTGGACCGCGACCAGACCTGCTTCGTCCACGTGACGCTGGTGCCCTATATCGCGGCCGCTGGCGAGTTGAAGACCAAGCCGACCCAGCACTCCGTGCGCGAGCTGACCGGCCTTGGCATCCAGCCCGATATCCTGCTGTGCCGCTGTGAAAAGCCGCTGCCCGATGGCGAACGCGCCAAGATCGCGCAGTTCTGCAACGTGCGCAAATCGGCGGTGATTCCGGCGCTTGACGCCAGCAGCATCTATGCCGTGCCACTGCAGTATCACGCCGAAGGCCTCGACGCCGAAGTACTGCGCCATTTCGGCATGACGGCACCGCAGCCGGACCTGGCGGTGTGGGACGATATCGTCGATCGCTATCAGAACCCGGAAGGCGAAGTGACGATCGGCGTGGTCGGCAAGTATGTCGGCCTGCAGGACGCCTACAAGTCGCTCAACGAGGCGCTGGCCCACGGCGGCATGGCCAACCGCGTCAAGGTCAACGTGCGCTGGATCGACGCCGAACTGTTCGAGCGCGAAGACAGCGAGATTGCCGCGCACCTCGAGCCCATGCATGGCATCCTGGTGCCCGGCGGCTTTGGCGAGCGCGGCTCGGAAGGCAAGATCGCCAGCGTGCGCTTTGCCCGCGAGCGCGACGTGCCGTTCTTCGGCATTTGCCTGGGCATGCAGATGGCCTGCATCGAGGGCGCGCGCAACACTGCCGGCATCGCCGAGGCGTCTTCCACCGAGTTCGGCCCGACCAAGGAACCGGTGGTGGGCATCATCACCGAATGGATGACCGCCGAAGGCCTGGAAAAGCGCGAAGCCGGTGGCGATCTGGGCGGCACCATGCGCCTGGGCGCCTATGAAGCGCACCTGGCCGGCAACAGCCATGTGTCGAGCATCTATGACGCCACCACGATCAGCGAGCGCCATCGCCACCGCTATGAAGTGAACGTCGCCTATCGCGATGCGCTGGAGCAGGGCGGCCTGCGCTTTTCGGGCATGTCGCCCGATGGCCTGCTGCCCGAAATCGTCGAGCGTCCCGATCATCCGTTCTTCATCGGCGTGCAGTTCCACCCCGAACTGAAGAGCCGCCCGTTCGATCCGCACCCGCTGTTCAAGAGCTTTATCGCTGCTGCAGTGAAGCAGGCGCGGCTGGTTTGATTTTCTAGTTTCGTTTCAGGCGTCCACCACCCCCCGACCCCCTCCTCTAAAGAGGCGGGGGAGCAAACGGAAAAAGCCCCATCCTCTTTATACGAGGGGGTTGGGGGTGGTGCGAAGCCTTGCACAAACCCAAACCCATGCAGAAAGGGGCGCTGGCCGCATTGGCCAGCGCCCCTTCGCGTTTCCTCAGGTCAATGGATCAGGCGGCCGCGCTGGCGTCGCCACCTTCCACCACCGACAGGGCCTTCTGGTTGCCGATCAGCACCTTCTTGGGCTTCATCGCCTCGGGCACTTCGCGCACCAGGTCGATGGTCAGCAGACCATCGGCGAGGTCGGCCGCGCTCACCCGCACGAAATCGGCGAGTTCGAAGCGGCGTTCGAAGCTGCGGTTGGCAATGCCCAGGTGCAGGTACTGCTTGTCGGTCAGATCGGCCTTGCTGCCCTTGACCACCAGCAGGTTCTGCTGCGCGGTGATATCGAGGTCTTCCGGCTTGAAACCGGCCACGGCCAGCGTGATGCGATAGGCATCCTCACCCTGGCGCTCGATATTGAAGGGGGGATAGTTGTCGCCGGCATTGGCGCGGGCCTGGCGTTCGAGCAGGTCGAACAGGCGATCGAAACCCACGGTGGTGCGGCGATAGGGGGTGAAATCAAAACGGTTCATGGCAATATCCTCAATCAGAGCAATCTGCACATGCCCCTGCCCGGGAAACTCCGGCGCTGGGGCGGGTTTAACGTGGCGTGCCCGTCTTGCGGCGCACGTCACAAACGACCATGTGTGGGCTGCACCGCGCATTTCAAGGCCCCCGGTTTCACCAATTTCATCGGAGCGAACATGACCCAGTCCCCAAGCCCCAAGGTCGAAATCTATACCAAGTGGGGTTGCCCCTATTGCGTGCGCGCCAAGGCCCTGCTCGATGAAAAGGGCGTGGCCTATGAAGAATATGACGTGACTATGGGCGGCCCCAAGCGCGCCGAAATGGTCGAGCGGGCGCCTGGTGCCGCTACCGTGCCGCAGATCTTCGTCAACGATCAGGCACTGGGCGGCAGCGACGATCTCCAGGCGCTCGACCGCGCCGGCAAGCTCGACGCGCTGCTCGGCCTGGCCTGACCTTGGGCATGAACGCGCCCGTGCGTGTGGCGCTGTTGCAGATGACCAGCGGGATCGACCCGCTGGTCAATGCCGCAACCATTGCCGATGCGGCCGCCCGCGCGGCGGGGGAAGGGGCAGCGATGCTGTTCACCCCGGAAATGGCCGGGCTGATCGATCGGGACCGCGCCCGCGCGACGCTGCATATCGTGGCCGAAGCGGCCAACCCGGTGCTGGCTGCCGCACAAGAGGCGGCGGCACGCCATGGCATCTGGGTGCATCTGGGCTCGCTCGCGATCCGGCCGGATCAGCCGGCAGAGGGCGGCGACGCACGCTGGGCCAACCGCGCCTTCGTGATCGACGGCGCCGGCCAGATCGCGGCCCGCTATGACAAGATGCACATGTTCGACGTGGACCTGGCCACGGGCGAAACCTGGCGCGAATCGGCCGCCTATCGTCCTGGTGATGCCGTAGTCACGGTCGAAACCCCGGTCGGCCGCCTGGGCCTGGCGATCTGCTATGACATCCGCTTTCCGGCCTTGTTCGAGGCATTGGGCCAAGCCCGCTGCGATTGCATCGCCATCCCCGCCGCCTTCACCGTGCCCACGGGCGCCGCGCACTGGCACCTGATGCAGCGCGCCCGCGCGGTGGAGGCCAGCGCCTTCGTGATCAGCGCAGCGCAGACCGGCCGGCATGAAGACGGGCGCGATACCTATGGCCATAGCCTGGTGGTCGATCCCTGGGGTGATGTGCTGCTCGACATGGGCGGCAATGCCGGCCTGGGCCTTGCGGAAATCGACCTGGGGCGCCTGGCTGCGGTGCGCCAGCAACTGCCCAGTCTTGCCAACAGGCGCGCCGTGCCCATATCGCGCGCACCATGATTGTCTTCGATCTGCAATGCACCGGCGGCCAGCACCGTTTCGAAGGGTGGTTCGCCTCCTCGGCCGATTATGCTCGCCAGCAGGAACGCGGCCTGGTCACCTGCCCGATGTGTGGCAGCGGCGAGGTGATCAAGGCCGTGATGGCCCCGGCCGTGGGGCGCAAGGGCAACCAGGCGCCGGCCTTGCCCGTGCCAAGCCCGGCGGACGCTGCGCCCGCCGCTGCGGCGCCGGCCAAGTCGTCCCCGCCAGCAAAGCTGCCGCCAGAAGCGTTGGCGATGCTGCGCGCCGTGGCCCTGGCCCAGGCCGAGGCGATCAAGTCATCGACCTGGGTCGGCGATTCCTTTGCCGACGATGCCCGCGCCATGCACTATGGCGACAAGGACGCGGCGCCGATCCACGGCCAGGCCACCGCGCAAGAAGCGCGGGAATTGCTGGACGAGGGCATTGCCGTGGCGCCGCTGCTGATCCCCGTAGTGCCGCCGGGCGAAGCGAACTGACCACGGGCCTGGCCCATGCGGGCAGGGCTGCGCAAACGCACATTGCCTTGCCGCAACCACGCCCCTAAGAGAGGCGCGGGCGCCCGTAGCTCAGCAGGATAGAGCACCAGATTCCTAATCTGGGGGCCATGGGTTCGAATCCCGTCGGGCGCACCAACACCAGGCCGGTCCTGCCAAGGGCCGGCTTTTTTGCGATCGCGATCAGCGTGGGCTGCCGATGCCCTTGCGGCCGAATACAGGGCGCGGTGGTGCCGGTTGGGCGGCGTTGTCCTCGATCGGGGGTGGCGGCGCGCTGGCGCGCTGGGCCAGATGGCGCGCGATGATGGCGTCGGGATCGAAATCGGATTTGGCTGGCAAGTCTTCCAGGCCGGGCGCAGCGGTGGCGCGCGGCCGCGTTTGCGCCGGTTGCATCAGGCGGCGCAGCGAAATCAGGCCGCCCAGCGCCGATGCGGCGGCAAGGGCCCAGACGCCGATGACTGCCGATTGTCCCACCCCAAACGCCCCGGCATCTGGGCCGGCATCCTGCAATTGCCAGGCGCTGACGCCCCACAGGATGGCCGAGCCGAACGCGCCGATCATGCGCAGGGCGTGGCCGGTGTTGCGGCCGGTTTTGACGAGTGTCTTGAACATGCGCCGGCACTTCCCCCGCAGCCGTCAGGCTGATCACGGTGTGTGGTGTACGCCGGCAATCGTGCAGGAAAGGTTGCCGTGCGCCGCCTAAAGCCGCTTTTGCAGAAAGAACCGGCTTTGCCCGCGCGGATGGTCATCAAGCTGGCCGAACACGGCATAGCCGAGCTTTTCATAGAAGCGCGGCGCCTGGAATGCATAAGTATCGAGCCAGATGCCGACGCAGCCCTGCGCCCGGGCATGCGCTTCGGCCTGGTGCATCAAGGCTTCGCCATGGCCTTGGCCACGGTGCGCATCAGGCACGGCGAGCAGCTCGATGAACAGCCAGTCGTAGGAAATCTTGCCCCACAGGCCGCCGACTTCGACGCCGTCGGCATCGGTCAGCATCAGGGCGAGGGACGACAGGCCCGGATCACCCCCCTCGCGCACGTTGTACACGCGCAGCGGCGCCAGGATCGCTTCGCGCTGGGCAGGGGTCGGTTCGGCGGCATGGACAATCGTCAGCGACATGGCCGCGGCTCATGGCGTCTAACCACGAAGGTGACAATCACAAAGCGGTTGAAACGCTCAGCACGTTGCCGGTGTGACCGCAGGCGCCGGGTTGTAGATCTGCGTCAGATCGCGATCGTCACGAACATACATCGCCGCGTCCTTGCGGATAACGGTGGTTTTGAACACCGTGCCGAAAAACAAGGGTTGGTAGTTGTAGGCCACTTCCACGTACATCATCGCATAAGGGCTTTCGACCGTGATGGGGGTGGGCTGCCCCATGCCGGCAAAGCTGGTGCCGGTGCTGCCCGTGCCCTGGACGCCATAGCGCGAGACGTACTTGTTGCTGCCCCAGCAACGCTGCCAGTGAATCCATTGGCCGCCCGAGCTGTTGGTTTCCAGGCTGGAGAGGATCACCCGGCCGTTGACGGGAAAATTGAGGTCTTCCACCGAAAGCGCGGCGCCGGTGAATACCTGGTTCACGTCAAATTCGCGAAACATCGGCGCGCCGCCCACCACCGACTGCTTGGCGCGTGAAGCGTTGTCGGCCACCGAAATGGCCAACTGGTTGAGCCGGACATGCAGGATGCCCAGGTTTACCATTTCCATCGAGCCCAGGGCCATGACCATGACGAACGGCAGGCTGACGCCCAGTTCGACGACGGTAACCGCGCTGGTATTGCGCGCGAGACGGCGCAGGAGCGGGAAGAGAGAGCGACGCTTCAGCATATCTGGGTCACCGTACGAACGGTCTGCGTGGCAAAGGGCTGGTTGCGCAAGATCGTGCTGGCGCTCGCCGTCATGTTGGTTGGCAGGCCAAGCATGCTGGAAAAGCCGAACAGCGCGGTATAGTTCACCGTGACGGTATAGAGCACGACGTCGTTTGCGCCGCCCAGCCCGGTCTTGCCCATATCGGCATCCCAGACCCCGTTGCCATTGGCATCGTTGAAGCATTCGCCCTGATCGTATTGCCCGTTCTTGTTGGAATCGGTGAAGACTTCGGGCTGACCGACGTTGGTGAAATCGGTATAGTTGCGGCGCGAGAACGATACCGTGGCCCATGGCACGACATGCTGGATGCGCGTGGTGACCTCGCTGTCGATGGTGGTGGTCGAGGTTTGCGCGCTTTGCAGCGAGGAATCGCGCCCGGCGGCGTTGATCGTGCCGGTCAACACGGCCTGCACATAATAGGCCAGGCCCAGCTCCAGCAACACGGCCATGATCAGCAGCATGACCGGCGCAGCCAGCGCAAATTCCAGTGCGGTCACGCCCCGGGCATCGCGCCGCAGCCGGCGGACCATCTGGCGAAGCGCGAGGCCGGTCATTTGTTGAGCCGCAGGTTGGCCACCTGGCCGGCGATGTACTGGAACGTGGTGGTCAGCGCCGTGGTATTGGATGCGTAATAGGCGCGGTTGGCCGTGGCGCAGGCCTGCATCTGGGTTGTCAGGGTCTGGCCAAAGCCGATGACCCAGATGGTATAGCCCATGTTCTTGGCCAGGGTGCACGCCGCCAGGAAGCGGTTGTTGTGATAGTTGACGAGGTTCGACGCCGAGGTGGAGGTGGGCGCATCGCGGCCATCGTATTGCGTCACGCCCCACGCCGTATAGTTGGCGGGATAGTTTTCCATGGTGCCGTCGGTCATGAAGATGATGTGGCGGCTCACCGAGGGCAGATTGCCGGCATTGACGTTGCTGGCAAAGATCCCGTTGGGATTGCCCAGGCGCGCGCCCCACAGCATGCCGATGTCGTGATAGGTACCGCCGTTGGCGTAGAGGCTGTTGACGTAATTGTTCAGCCAAGTCGGCACGGTTTGCGGCGCCGTGGTATCCACCGTGGTGAACGGCAGCATCGACTGCGGGCAATAGCCTGTCTGGTTGGACATGTCGGTGGTCGTGTTGAGCGGCATGGAATAGCCGTTGAGATAGAACTCGAGGCTTTCCAGATAGGGCTTCCAGCTGGTGGCGTCGTTGGTTGGCGCGCTGGTCACGTCCATGTCGTAGGCGCCGCTGGGAATGGGCGACATCGATAGCTGCGGCACCGTGTTGCGCTCTTCGATGCAGCCACTCCAAGTATAGCTGGTGGTGGTGACATTGCCCACCGTGCCGGTGGCAGTGGTGCCGGTGGCGAGGTCGCGGATGGTGTAGTAGGGATTGGTGCTGGATGGCTTGGTCGTGACGTAGGATGCGCTCGATGCGTTGTTGCCGTTATAGAGCGTCACGCCCGTCGCCAGCGGCACCGAGCCGAATCCCTTGAACGCGGTCACGTCCATGGTCGTCTGGGCATAGCGATAGCTGATCGCGGGATATCGCGTCTGCTTGTTCACGGTGATGGGGGTGGTGCTGAACTGCACCAACTGGGTAATGTATGGCGAGCTGTTGACGAAATAGTTGCTGGGCATCGCGCCCGACGTCAGCAGCCCTTTGGCGTTGACCGTCATGGAATAGGGTACGAAGCCGAAGCGCACGCGGGTGTTGACCTTGTCGACCACCGCACCCGCCACCGTGGTATAAAACGAGCGGATCGCGTTCTGCAGGCCGACGATCTTGGAATCCGAACCGCTATAGCAATTGCCGCCCGACACATTGCAGGCCATCGACCCGGTCGTATCGAGCACGAACATGACGTCGGCATTGGCCATCTGCAATTCAGCGCTGCACTCCACGGTCATCGGCAGGCTGGAATAGTTGAACAGCTTCATCAGCGTGGTCGGCATCGTGGTGCTGGCCGTGCCGCTGACGTGGCCGGTGGTATCGGCGCTGGTGGTGAAAACCGCGGCAGAGCTTTCAGTGCGGTTTTCGTTGATGTTGAAGTTGAACATCTTGTTGGCCTTGGCCTGTTCGGCAGCGCCATAGACGCCCGAAGCCGCCATCGCCTTGCGTCCGGCAAGCACGCCTGCGTCGCAGGCGTCCTGAAGGCTGGTCTTGGTGAGATACGCGCGCGACATGTCCATGCCCAGGCCTGCCAGCGTGATCATCGTGAACGCCGTCAGCGTCATGATCGCCAGGGCATTGCCAGCCCGGTCCTTGGCCAGGCGGCCCATGAAGCCGCGGGCAGGACCCTGCGCGCGGTGCTGGCCGCGGCTGCCGCGATAGGCCTTCAAGCGCTGACGCAACCAACCCAAAAGCATGATCGAAACCTGAACCTTCCCGTTGCCGTGGCGCTGTCACGCACCACACCCCGGCGGCGATCATGCATCGGCAAGTGCTGCCGACCGGTTAATGTCTCGCGAAATTTTCCAACGCATTGCTACGCAGCGGCAGGCATCGTGCTGGAAGGGCAGGGTCTGCCGTGGTTAACGGGGGCAGGCGCAGCGGTTGGTGTGAGGGCGGCAGGGCCATCGCCGGACGCCGCGAAATTCTGCGGTTTTTCCGTCGCGATGCGCTTGCATTGACTGGCCAAATGTGATTCTTCTTGACGCTATGAAGCGGCGTCGCCCCAACCTCAAACTGCCTCGCAACAGCGTGACCGAGTCGCTGGCGCTGATCGCGTTGCTGCTGATCGGCGCCTGGGCCGTCGCGGGGCCGAGCGGGCTCTTGGCGTGGAGCGAAAATGCCCACACGCTGGAGCAGCGGCAAAAGGAAGTGGCGCAGCTTTCGGCAGAGCGTGATCGCCTGCAAAACCGGGTCAATCTGCTTGATCCCAAGCATGCCGATCCTGATCTGGTGGGCGAACTGCTGCGCGCCGATCTCAACGTGGCCCATCCCGATGAACTGGTTATCCCCCGGCAGGAAGCCGTGACGAACCAATAACTTCGTGCTGCTCAAACGGGGCACGCGCGATCGTTTGGAATAGGGTGGAACCTCTGCGCCGTCCCGGCGTTGCGCGGGTATGAATGCACCAGAGGGGCCACGCGATCCCGCGTCCGGCGTTGCGCCGTCCGATTCCGCCGTTCATCTCGGTAGCGAGGAAGGGATAGAAGAAGGCGTGTGGCGCTATGCCCGCGCAACGCGTGCCCATGCCGTGGTCGATGCGGCAGATTACTTTGCCCTGATGCGTGATGCCATGCTGGCCGCGCGCCAGCGCATCCACCTGATCGGTTGGGATTTCGACACGCGGATCCTGATCGGGGACGGGCGGCGGTGGTGGAACCTGCCGCGCAAGCGCGTCGCGCCGGCGCGGCTGGGGGCTTTCGTGGTATGGCTGGCTAACCGCCGGCGTGGGCTGGAAGTTCTGGTACTGAAATGGAATTTCGGCGCGCTCAAGGCGCTCATGCGCGGGTCGATGGTGGTCGACCTGTTTCGCTGGTGGCGCCATCCACGCATCGGCTACAAGCTGGACGCGGCCCATCCGATCGGCTGCAGCCATCACCAGAAGATCGCAGTGATTGACGATTGCTTTGCCGTGTGTGGCGGGATCGACATGGCGGGAGACCGCTGGGACACGCGCGACCATATCGATGAAGATCCCAGGCGGCGGCGGCCCGGTGGCCAGCCCTATGGCCCATGGCACGATTGCACGATGCTGCTGGAAGGGCCGGTGGCGGCGGCGCTGGGCGAATTTGGCCGCACCCGCTGGCACCAGGCCGGTGGGCGCCATCTCGAGCCCTGCCGCCCCCAGGTGGAAAGCGCCTGGCCCAATGGCATCGTCGCGCAGTTCACCGATGTGGAAGTGGGCATTGCCCGCACGCGCTCACCCTATGCCAATATTGCCGAAGTGCGCGAAATCGAGGCGCTGTTCTGCCGCCAGATTGCCGCCGCAAAGCACTTCATCTATGCCGAAAACCAGTATTTCGCCTCGCGCCGCGTGGCCGAGGCGCTGGCCGCGCGGCTCGATGCGCCCGACGCGCCCGAAGTCGTGCTGGTGATGCCGCAAGAGTCGGACGGATGGTTGGAGCAGGCGGCGATGGACCTGGCCCGCATCCAGTTGTTCGAAGCGGTGAAATGCCACGATCCGCATGGGCGCTTTTCGATCTGGCATCCGTTCACCAAAGGGGGAACGCCGATCTATGTCCATGCCAAGCTGATGATCGTGGACGATCAGGTGCTGCGCATCGGCTCTGCCAACATGAACAACCGCTCGATGGGGTTGGACAGCGAATGCGACGTGTTCATCGATGCGGGCCGGCCGGGTAACGACCACGCCATGCCGGCAATCCGCGCCTTGCGCCATTCGCTGTTGGCAGAGCATTGCGGACTGGCCGAAGAGCAGGTAGCGGCGGCCTTGGCCGATGGCGGCAGCATGGCTGCGCTGGCGGCTGAGTCGGCCAAGGCGGGCGGGCGGCATCTGCGGCCGTTCGTGCCCCGGCCACTGACCGAGGCCGAACAGGCCCTGGCCGATTCCGAAGCGCTCGACCCCGAGCGCCCCGAGGAAATGCTGGCCTTCTACCAACGCGGGCGCCTGTGGCGTGGCGGGCTGGGCAGGAAGCTGGCAAAGTTGCGGCGCCGGCGCGGCAACGCGACACAGGATTGACGCACGGGCCGCGTTGTCCGGGCATTGAGGACGGGACCAGTATGACGAATTTGCCGGGCTGCGGCCATGATCATGGCGATGACGAAGATACCGCGCGCGGCAAGGTGCCGGTGCCGCTCCATGTGCAGCAGGCGATCCGCACCCTGATCGAATGGGCCGGTGACGATCCAGCGCGCGAAGGCCTGATCGATACGCCCAAGCGCGTGGCGCGGGCGTGGCTGGAATATTGCCAGGGCTATGCCGAAGATCCGGCGGTGCACCTCACGCGCACGTTTGCCGAGGTGGGCGGCTATGACGAGATCGTCGTGCTCAAGGACATTCCGTTCCAATCACATTGCGAACACCACATGGCGCCGATCACCGGCAAGGCATCGATCGCCTATCTGCCGCAAAACCGCGTGGTGGGAATTTCCAAGCTGGCGCGCGTGTTGCACGGCTATGCCCAACGGCTGCAGATCCAGGAACGGCTGACCGCCGAAGTCGCGCAATGCATCTGGGATCACCTCCACCCACAAGGCGTGGCCGTGGTGATCGAGGCGCAGCATGGCTGCATGACCGGGCGCGGCGTGCGCACGCCGGGCGTGGGCATGGTGACGAGCCGGCTGCTGGGCTGCTTCCTGGCGGATTCGCGCAGCCGCAAGGAAGTGATGAGCTTGATGGGCTATTGATCGCCGGCAGCGCCGGCTGCCCCATCGCGGAGGCAGCCGGCGCGCCGGTATCAGCTCACAGCTTTTCGAGCACGTATTCCGCCGCACTGACCTTGAAGTCGCCCGGCGCTTCGACGTGGAGCTGTTCGACCACGCCATCGTTGATCACGGCGGCAAAGCGTTGGCCGCGCAGGCCCAGGCCAAACCCGGTGCCATCCATCGTCAGGCCCAGCGCCTTGGCGAAATCGCCATTGCCATCGGCCAGCATCGTCACCTCGGGCGAGCCGCTGGCTTCGCCCCAGGCCTTCATCACGAACGGATCGTTGACCGCGGTGCAGGCGATTTCATCGATGCCCTTGGCCTTGAGTTCGGCGGCTTTGTCGACATAGCCCGGCAGGTGGCGGGCCGAGCAGGTGGGGGTGAAAGCGCCCGGCACCGAAAACAGGGCGACGCGCTTGCCCTTGAAGTATTCAGCCGACTGCACGGCTTCGGGGCCGTCCTTCGTGGCCTTGACCAGCTTCACATCGGGCAGGGTTTCGCCAACGGTGATCGTCATCCCCAAATTCCTTTCATTGTCATCCGCCACGAGGGAGTGGCGGCCGGTTGGGGATATAGGCGCAGGGCAGGGGCGTGCAACCGCCGCGCGCGGCAGGGCGTGGGGAAATTCGCGTTGCCGCGTGGCGGCAGGTGGTAGCGGCCCGGCGGCTGCTGTGCCGGCATCGGTAGGAATGCCGATATAAAGACTTCTTTATATTAACGTTGCCCTGTGCAGGCGGACCCGCTAAGAGCAGCCCATCAGCGGCCTGCCCCTGGCGGGTCTTTTTTGCGTTCAGACGCCCTTTTGTACGGAGATGCCTCGTGGCCAGCGCGCTCGAAGCGAACAAGGACTATGTCATCGCCGATCTCGGCCTGGCCGATTTCGGCCGCGCGGAAATCGCCATTGCCGAAACCGAAATGCCCGGCCTCATGGCGCTGCGCCAGGAATTCGGCGCGTCGCAGCCCTTGAAGGGCGCGCGCATCACCGGCTCGCTGCACATGACGATCCAGACCGCCGTGCTGATCGAGACGCTGGTTGCCCTGGGCGCCGACGTGCGCTGGGCCACCTGCAACATCTATTCCACGCAGGACCATGCCGCCGCCGCGATCGCCGCAGCGGGCATTCCGGTGTTCGCCGTGAAGGGCGAAAGCCTGGCGGATTACTGGGACTATGTCGGCCGCATCTTCGACTGGGGCGATGACACTGCCAACCTGATCCTGGACGATGGCGGCGACGCCACCATGTTCGCGCTGTGGGGCGCGCGCGTGGAAGCGGGCGAAACCCTGTTCGAGCCCAGCAACGCCGAAGAAATCGAATTCTGCCGCGCGCTCAAGGCGTTCCTCAAGGCCAAGCCCGGCTACCTGACCGAGAGCGTCAAGGCCATCAAGGGCGTTTCGGAAGAAACCACCACCGGCGTTCACCGCCTTTACCAGATCGCTAAGGACGGCAAGCTGCCGTTCCCGGCGATCAACGTGAACGATTCGGTGACCAAGTCGAAGTTCGACAACCTCTATGGCTGCAAGGAATCGCTGGTTGACGCGATCCGCCGCGCCACTGACGTGATGCTGGCCGGCAAGGTTGCGTGCGTGGCCGGCTTTGGCGACGTGGGCAAGGGTTCGGCCGCTTCGCTGCGCAATGGCGGCGCCCGCGTGATGGTCACCGAAGTCGATCCGATCTGCGCGCTGCAGGCGGCGATGGAAGGCTATGAAGTGGTGACGATGGAAGAAGCCGTCACCCGCGCCGACATCTTCGTGACCGCCACCGGCAACGAAGACGTGATCACCGCCGAGCACATGAAGGCGATGAAGCCGATGAGCATCGTGTGCAACATCGGCCACTTCGACAGCGAAATCCAGATTTCGGCCCTGTCGAACTACAAGTGGACCGAAGTGAAGCCCGGCACCGACCTGGTCGAATTCCCGGACGGCAAGCAGATCATCATCCTCGCCAAGGGCCGCCTGGTGAACCTGGGCTGCGCCACCGGCCACCCCAGCTTCGTGATGAGCGCCAGCTTCACCAACCAGACGCTGGCCCAGATCGAACTGTTCACCAAGGCCGATCAGTACAAGAATGACGTCTATGTGCTGCCCAAGCACCTGGATGAAAAGGTCGCCGCGCTGCACCTCGAAAAGCTGGGCGTGAAGCTGACCAAGCTGAGCGACAAGCAGGCTAGCTATATCGGCGTGACCCCGCAGGGGCCGTTCAAGCCGGATCACTATCGCTATTGATCCCGGATACATGACCGGCTGCGTGTCGGGCATGGCTGCAAGCGCCCTGCATCCCTTGGGATGTGGGGCCTTTTGCTGCGCGGATACTTGCGCGGGATCGGGCGAATTTCGCGCCGGTTGCGGTTGTATTTCGCCCGCGTGCAGCCTAGCCAAGGGGTGATGCTGTCTCATTCGCCTGCCGCTGTTGCCGTGACCGTTGCCGTGGCGCTGCTGCTGGCAAGCTGGACGCTGGCGGCGGGATGGGCCGTGCTGGCCGCAAGGGCGCGCATGCGCCGCGCCGAACATGCCGAGCGGCTGGCCCGCAAGCTGACCCGCATGGTCGATGAAGCGCCGGCCCTGCCGCTGCTGGTGCGCGCCGACGGGCGGATCGAGGGCGCCTCGCGCCTGGCCGGGTGGATGGGCCTGGATGCCATGCCGGGCTATCTGACCGAACTGGACGGTGGCGAAGGGCGCGGGCTCGACGCCGAAAGCCTGGCGGCGCTGGCCGATGCGGTGCGCCACACGCAAAAGACCGGGGCGCCGCTTGCGCTGTCGCTGGTCCCGCGCGGCGGGGTAACTGCCCTGGCGGTGCGCGGCAGCCTGGCCGATCCGCAGATCGCGCCGGGCGATGCGGCCTTGCTGTGGTTTTTCGACGCGACCGACAGCGTGGCAGAAATCCGCGCCCTGCGTGCCGAGGCAGAGCAGGCCCATGCCGACTTTTCCGGGCTGGCCGGCCTGATTGAAGCCGCGCCCCTGCCGATGTGGTTTCGCGATGCGGCAATGCGCCTGCGGCTGGTCAACACCGCCTATGTGCGCGCGGTGGGCGCGGTGAGCGCGGCATCGGTGGTGGAGAACGGCATCGAACTGGTCGAGCCGGTCGACGGCCTGAGCGCGGCGCACATTGCTGCCGATGTCTTTGCCCAGCGCCGCCCGGCCGAGCGGGTGGTTTCTGCAACCATCAACGGCCAGCGCCGCACCATGCGCGTCAGCGACCTGCCGATCGCTGGCGAAGGCGTGGCCGGCTATGCCGTCGATATCGAGCAGATGGAGGAATTGACCCGACAATTCCGCCGCTTCCGCGATGCCCAGCGGCAGATGCTCGATACGCTATCGGCCGCGATCGCGCAGTTCGACGCTGGCCGCAACCTGGTCTTTGCCAACCAGCCGTTCCTGCGCATCTTTGGCATCAGCCCGAGTTGGGTCAACGATACGCCGCCGTTCGATCGCGTGCTCGATCGCCTGCGCGATGGCGGCAAGCTGCCCGAAGTGCGCGATTTTCCGCAATGGCGGCGCGAGCGCCAGGCCTGGTTCCTGGCGCGTGAGCCGCGCGAGGAGCCCTGGCACCTGCATGATGGCACGCATCTGCGCGTGGTGGGCCAGCCGATGCCCGATGGCGGCCTGCTGCTGATCTTTGAAGACCAGACCGAGCAGTTGCAGCTTTCCGCCACGCGCGACACGCTGTTGCGCACCCGCACCGCCACGTTCGACAATCTGTTTGAATCGCTCGCCGTGTTTGGGCCAGACAGCCGCCTGCAGCTGTGGAACCGGCGCTTTATCCAGGATTGGCGACTGGACGAGGAATTCCTCGGCAGCCATCCGCGCGCCGATCTGCTGCTCACGCGGCTGGCTGGCCTGCTCAAGCGCCCGGCGCAAGTGGGCATGATCGGCCAAGTGATCCAGGCCGCCACGCTGGAACGCAAGCAGACCAGCGGCCGGCTGTCACTGGCCGATGGGCGCCATCTGGAATTTGCCGGGGTGCCGCTGCCCGATGGCAATGGCCTGCTGACGGTGCTCGACATCACGGATTCGCAAAAGGCCGAGGCCGCGCTGCGCGAACGCAATGCCGCGTTGACCGAGGCGGACGCGGTGAAGACGCGCTTCATCGCCAACATGAGCTATGAATTCCGCAATCCCCTGAACTCCATCGGCGGCTTTGCTGAAATGCTGCAAAGCGGGCTGGCCGGGGAATTGACGCCGCAGGCGCGCGATTATGTCGCGGCGATCCTCTCGTCGGTGGAGCGGCTGGGCGAGCAGATCGAGAACGTGCTCGACCTGTCGCAGAGCGAGGCAGGCATGCTGCCCTTGGCGCGCGATGCGGTGGATGTGTTCCCCTTGCTGGCCGATGTGGTGCGCGAGCGCGCCGAGCGGATCAACGCGGCCGGCTTGGCGCTCGATCTGCGCGGCAGCCAGGCCGTGGGCAAGGTAACCGGTGACGCGCGCCGCTTGCGCCGTGTGTTTGGCCAATTGATCGACAATGCCATTGCTGCAACCCCGGCGGGCGGGCGCATCCTGGTGGAATGCACGCGCGGCGCGCGCGATCTGCGCGTGGTGATTTCCGACAATGGCCGCGGCATGGATGCAGCGGCGCTGGCCCGCGCGATGGAGGGCTTGAAGCTCGCCGCCGACGGCCGCACGGCCGAGCGGCGCCAGGGGCTGGGCCTGCCGCTGGTGCGCCAGTTGATCGATGCGCATGGCGGCCGCTTCGAACTGGTTTCCGAACCGGGCGAGGGCACCAGCGCCATCGTGACGCTGCCGTGACTGCAGGCGTCGTGATGGGGCAGGGATCAAGTCCGGGGCGACGGGAATATGATAGACATACTTCCCTCGTTACCGTCACCCCGGACTTGATCCGGGGTCCCGCTTCTCTCTAGCGCGACGCCCTATGACCACGATCCCGCTTCCCGATATCGCCGCCACCCAGGCCCTCGCCACCCGCATCGCGGCAAAACTGCGCCCCGGAGACGTGCTGGCGCTGGAAGGCACGCTGGGCGTGGGCAAGACCACGCTGGCGCGTGAGCTGCTGCGCGCGCTGGGCTATGCCGGCGATGTGCCGTCGCCCAGCTTTACCATCATCGAAACCTATGATCCGCCGCAGGTGCACCTGCCAGTGGTCCATGCCGATTTCTATCGCCTGGAACACCCGGCAGAGGCCGAGGAGATCGGGCTTGATGACTATCGCCATGGGGCGGTGCTGATCGCCGAATGGCCTGATCATGCCGGCGGTTTCGGGCACGAGCCCGATTGCCTCACGCTGCGTCTGGAAATCGCGGAAAACGGGCGGCAGGCCATTGTCTTGGCCGGCAAGGGGTGGTTAGAGCGGCTGCCATGACCAGCACTCTTCCTGCCGGAATCGATGCTTTCCTCGCCCGCGCGGGCTGGACGGGCGCAAGAATCGAACCCTTGCCGGGCGACGCCTCTTTCCGCCGCTATTTCCGCGTGCGCCGGGGCGAGCAGAGCGCGATGCTGATGCATGCGCCGCCGCCGCAGGAAGACCCGCAGCCGTTCCTGCGCGCCGCGCGCTGGCTTGATGGCAATGGCCTGCGTGCGCCGGAAATCCTGGCCGAGGAAGCCGCCCAAGGCTGGGTCTTGCTCGAAGACTTTGGCGACACGCGCATGCGCGAATATGTCGATGCCTGGCCACAGGACGAAGATACCGTCTATCGCGCCGCGATCGATACGCTGGTGCAACTGGCGCAACTGCCGGCCGGGCCGTTCACCGCCTATGGCATGGCCGAATACATGCGCGAGGTGCGCCTGTTCATCGAATGGTTCTGCCCGGCGCGGGCGATCTATGTCGATGTGGCAGGGTTCCAGGCGGCGTGGGAACAGGTGCTGGCCCCGTTGCTGCCAGCGCAGCGCCCGGGCGTGACCGTGCTGCGCGATTATCACGCCGAGAATATCATGCTGCTGGGCGGGCTGGATCAGCAAGGCCTGCTCGATTTCCAGGATGCGCTGGCCGGGCATCCGGCCTATGATCTGGTATCGCTGCTGCAGGATGCGCGGCGCACCGTTTCGCCCGAGCTTGAGGCGCGCATGCTGGACTATTACCTGGCCAAGGCGCAGCCACAGGGTGATTTCCTGGCCGACTATGCCTGCCTGGGGGCGCAGCGCAACACCAAGATCGTGGGCATTTTCGTGCGGTTGTGGAAGCGCGATGGCAAGCCGCGCTATCTCGATTACATTCCCCGCGTCTGGGCCATGCTGGAACGCGACCTGGCCCATCCCGCGCTGGCCCCGGTGGCGGCGTGGTTTGACGCCAATATCCCGGCAGAACTGCGCGATCCGGCCGGGCGCCTGGGTGGGAGCTTTGCCGAATGAGCCGCGATCCGCGCAAGCCGCTGGTGTCTGACACCGCGATGGTGTTGGCCGCCGGCATCGGCAAGCGGATGCGGCCGCTGACCGTCACGCGGCCCAAGCCGCTGGTGCGCGTGGCCGGCAAGCCGCTGATCGACCATGCGCTCGACAAGCTGGCCGAAGCCGGCGTGACCCGCGCCGTGGTCAATGTGCACTACCTGGCCGACCAGCTCGAAGCCCATGTCTTGGCGCGTGACGTGCCCAAGGTCATGGTGTCTGACGAGCGCGAGACGCTGCTGGAAACCGGCGGCGGGCTGGTCAAGGCGCTGCCGCTGATCGACCGTGACACATTCTTCTGTCTCAACAGCGACAACATCTGGCTCGATGGGCCGCGCAATGCCTTTGCTGCGCTCGGCGATTTCTGGGACGAGGAGCGGATGGACGCGCTGCTGCTGCTGGTCAGCCATGCCCAGGCGTTCAACTATACCGGGATGGGTGATTTCCATATCGACCAGATGGGCCTGGTTTCGCGGCGCAAGCCGGGAAGGGTGGCGCCCTATATCTTTACCGGCATCCAGATCGTGTCGCGCCGCCTGTTGCGCGATGCGCCGCAGGGCAGCTTTTCCACCGGGCGCCTGTGGGACCGGGCTATTGCCGAAGGGCGCCTCTATGGCCTACCGCACACCGGGCTGTGGTATGAAGTGGGCGCGCCGGAAATGATCGCCCCCACCCAAGCCGCGCTGACGCAATACTGATGGCGGGCGCCGCCCGGCCCAGCGTCTATACCATTGCCGCGCACCGGGGGTTTGCCGATGCGCTGGTCGCCGGGCTGATCCCGCGCTATCGCGAAGACACGTTTGGCCTGGCCCGGCTGACGCTGCTGTTGCCCAGCCAGCGCGCCGTGCGCAACCTGACCGAGGCCTTCATTCGCGCGTCTGGCGGCGGGCTGTTGCTGCCACGCATGGCGGTGGTGGGCGATCTCGATCTCGACGAGACGCTCGGCGCGCTGCTCGATCCCCTTGGCGGCGGAACCGTGGCACCACCGGCCTGCGATCCGGTGGTGCGCCTGCTGCGCCTGGCGGAGATCCTGCGCGAGGAACTGGCCGCGCTGGGCATCGTGCGGGGCGAGGCAGGCTTGCTGCGCCAGGCGCGGAGCCTCGCCCAGTCGCTCGATCGGCTGGCCGCCGAAGAGGTCAAGCCCGAACAACTGCTGACGATCGACATGCTGCCCGAACTGGCCGAGCACTGGCAGGACAGCCTGCGCCTGTTCGCGCGGGTGCAGGTGCGCTGGCAGTTCGAACTGGATGCGCGCGGGCAGGTGGACGCGCCGGTGCGGCGCAACCTGCTGCTGACCCATGCGGCGCAGGCGTGGCGCGCTGATCCGCCGCCCCATGCGGTGATCGCCGCTGGCGTCACCTCTGCCGCGCCGGCGATTGCCCGCCTGCTGCGCTCCGTGGCCGATCTGCCGCAGGGCGCGGTGGTGCTGCCCGATCTTGACTTGGCCTTGGAGCCAGAGGTGTGGGACGCGCTGGGCCAGGCTGGCGCCAGCGAGGAGCCGGGCGGGCCGCCGTTTGGCCGCGGCGACCAGGTCACCCATCCGCAATACCACCTGAAACTGCTGCTGCATCGCATGGGCCTGTCGCGCGACGATGTGCGCAACTGGCACCGCGCGGGCATTGCCGCGGCCCCGCCGGCGCGCAGCCGTGCCATTTCCAACCTGTTCCTGCCGCCCGAGGCGAGCACGGCGTGGGTAAAGTTGGCGGCGGCCGAACGGCGCCTGGCCGGTGTGCGCCTGATGCACAGCGCCCACCCCGAGGAAGAGGCGCAGGCCATTGCCGTGCTGGTGCGCGAGGCGCTGGCCGTGCCCGAACGGCGCGTGGCGGTGGTCACCCCCGATCGCGGCCTGGCCCAGCGGGTGATCGCGCATCTTGGCCGCTGGAACATTGCCGCCGACGATACTGCCGGCCGCCCGTTGCCGCAGACGGTGGCCGGGCGCCTGCTGCTGCAACTGGCGCAGGCCTGGGCAGAGCGCGCCGCGCCGGTGGGCTTGCTGGCGCTGCTCGGCCATCCGCTGGTCATGGCGGGCGAAGGCCGCGCCGCCTGGCTGGAGCGGGTGCGCCAGTTGGACATGGTGCTGCGCGGCCCGCGTCCCGGGCCGGGGCTGGAGCCGATCCGCGATGCCATTCGCGATCCCGATCGCAAGTGGGGCAAGCGCTTTCCCGGCCTTGCCGCGTGGTGGGATGGGGTGGAACTGCTGCTCGCGCCGCTGCTGGCCGGCCATGCCGCGCTGCCGCTGGGCGCCAGCATCGATCTCTTGGCCGAGATGGCAGAGGCGCTGTGCGGCCCGGCGCTCTGGGCCAATGCCGATGGGCGGTGCCTGGCGCAGTTTGTCGAACAGTGGCGTGATGCGGCGGCGCAGGCCGGCGGCCTGCCGGTCGATCCGGCCGAGTTACCCGCGCTGCTTCGCGATGCGATGGACGAGATTTCGGTGCGCCCGCCCTATGGCGGCCATCCGCGCCTTGCGATCTATGGCCTGCTCGAAGCGCGGATGAGCCGCGCCGACCTGGTGATCTGCGCGGGCATGACCGAAGGATCGTGGCCGGCGTCGCCCGCGCCCGATCCGCTATTGGCGCCGCCAGTGCTGCGCGCGCTGGGCATTCCCGGCGCCGATTTCCGCATCGGCCTGGCCGCGCACGATCTCGCCGCGATGCTGGGTGCGCCCGAGGTGGTGCTGAGCTTTGCCGAGCGGGACGCGGGTGGCCCAGCCATCCCGTCGCGCTTCCTGCTGCGCATCCGCGCGATGCTGGGCGAAGATGGCGTGGCGTGGGAACGCGACGCGGTCGACCTGGCACAGGCGCTCGATGCCGCGCCCCAGGCCGCCGCCTATCCGCGCCCGCGGCCCATGCCATCGCCGCAGCAACGCCGCGTCGATATTGCCGTGACCGCGCTCGATCGCCTGAGGTCAGACCCCTATCAATTCTATGCCTCGGCCATTCTCGGCCTCAGGAGCCTGGACCCGCGCGATGCCGATCCCACCCCGGCCTGGCGCGGCACGGCGGTGCACGCCATTCTGGAAGAGTGGCACCAGGCCGGCGCGCCGCCGGGTGAACTGGTGCCGCTGGCTGAGCGCAAGCTGGCGGAAATGAGCGCGCACCCGTTCATGCGCAGCCTGTGGCGCCCGCGCCTGACTGCCGCGCTCGCCTGGATCGAGGACGAGCAGGAAAGTCTGCTGGCCGATGGGCGCCGCGTGGCGGCGTTCGAGTGCTGGGGCGATACGCAGGTCAACGGCATCCGCATCTTTGGCCGGGCCGACCGCATCGACCTGCTGCCCGATGGCACCCTGGCGATCGTCGACTACAAGACTGGCACGCCGCCATCGGGGCGGATGGTGCAGGAAGGCTTTGCCCTGCAACTGGGGCTGGTCGGCCTGATCGCCCAGGCTGGCGGCTTCAAGGACAAGGACGGCCGCGTGACCGTGGAGGGCGAGCCGACCCGCTTTGAATACTGGTCGCTGGCGCGTAATCCTAATCGTGGCTTTGGGTTCATGCGTGAACCGATCTTGGAGAAAAACAAGAAATCGGGCATCCCGCGCGAGGATTTCCTGCCCGAAACCCGCCGCTTTCTGGATGAGGCGATTGCCCGGTGGATTCTGGGGAACGAGCCGTTCGTGGCCAGGCTCAATCCCGATCTGCCCAGCTATGCCGATTATGACCAGCTGATGCGGCTGGAAGAATGGCAGGGGCGCGGCGGGGGCGAGAGCGCGTGAGCAAGGTCTATCCCCTCAAGGGCAACCAGGCGCGCGCGGTGGCGCCGCATCGCACGGTGTGGCTGTCCGCCTCGGCCGGCACGGGCAAGACCCAGGTGCTTTCGGCACGCGTGCTGCGGCTGTTGCTGCAAGACGGGGTAGAGCCGGAAAATATCCTGTGCCTGACGTTTACCAAGGCGGGGGCAGCGGAAATGGCTACCCGCGTCAACGATGTCCTGGCGCGCTGGGTGCGGCTGGATGATCTGGCGCTGTTCCAGGAACTGGAGGCGATCGGCGCCGACGCGCGACCGGAAACCCTGGCGCGGGCGCGCAGCCGCTTTGCCGCCGTGCTCGATTGCCCGGGCGGCGGCCTGCGGATCGAGACGATCCACGCGTTTTCGCAGTGGCTGCTTTCGGCCTTTCCGGTGGAATCCGGCCTGCTGCCCGGCACCCGCGCGATGGAAGACCGCGATCGCGAACTACTGGTGCGCGAAGTGCTGGCGCAGATGCTGGTTGAAGCAGAGGAAGCGGGCGACGAGGGCCTGCTCGATGCGCTGGCTCACCTGGCGCTGCGCATGGACCAGGGCAGTGTCATCGGCTTTTTGCTGCGCTGTGCCAAGGCGATCGACCTGTGGCAGGAACCGGGCGCGTGGCGGCCGCCGCTGCGCCCGCGTATCAACCAGATGCTCGGCCTGGCGGCAGACGAGGATGGCAGCGGCGTGGCCGCGCTCTGCGCCGACGATGCGTTTGATGTGGCCTCGGTGCGGCGCTGCATGGCCGCCAATGTGGCTTGGGGCACCAAGACCGGCATCGATGCGGCCAACATGATGGGCGATTGGCTGGCCGCCAATCCGCAGGCGCGCCTGGCCGGGATCGACGATTTCGCCAAGCTGTTTCTGACGGCCAAGGGCGAGGCAAAATCTGTCCGCAACCTGGATAAGCACGAGCCGGCCTATGCCGATTATCAGGCGCGGGTGATCGCCGGGATTACGGCGCTGCGCGATCGCCTTGCGCTGGTCAATCTGGCGGCGCTGCTCGATCCCGCGCTCGCTGTCGGGCGGCGCTTTGCCCTGGCGTGGGAGGCGGCAAAGGCGCGCGAAGGCTTCATCGATTTCGATGATCAGATCCGCACCGCCGCCGCGCTGTTGACCGAACGCACCACCGCCGACTGGATTCGCTACAAGCTGGATCGCCGGTTTGACCACGTGCTGGTGGACGAGGCGCAGGATACCAACGAGGCGCAGTGGCGCATCGTGCTCGATGGCCTGGTGCAGGATTTCTTTTCCGGTCAGGGACAAAGCCAGCGAGACCCGCGCACCCTGTTCGTGGTGGGCGATTACAAGCAGGCGATCTTCCGTTTCCAGGGCACCAGCCCGGAAAACTTTGCCAAGGCGCGCGAGCGGGTGCGGCGCGAACTGGCTGGCCTGGCCGAGGCGATGGACGAGCCTGATCGCGCGCTGCTCTCGCTCGGCCTGGGGCAATCCTATCGCACGGCGATGCCGATCCTGGCGTTTGTCGATCGCGCGATTGCCGCCATCGGCCCTGATCGCTTTGGCCTGCCCGAAGCGCCCGAACCCCATGTCGGGGATGTGCGGCCGGGCCTGGTTCGGCTGTGGCGGCCGGTGGGCGAGGGCGCCGGCGACGAGGAAGACCTGCCCGAAGTGGGCGAGGAGGGCGGCGAAAACTGGCTCTCGCGCCCCGATCGCGATCTGGCCGACCGGTTGGCGCGGCAGGTGCGGCAATGGCTCGATACCGGATTCCCGCTGCACAAGGGCACCCCGCGAAATGCCCGTGCCGGCGACGTGATGATCCTGGTGCGCAAGCGCAAGGACTTGGCCGGGCTGATCGTGGCACGCCTGCATGCGCGCGGCGTACCGGTGGCTGGGGTGGACCGGCTGCGGCTGGGCGCGCCGCTGGCGGTGAAGGATCTGATGGCCGCGCTGCGGTTCTGCGCGCAGCCGCTCGATGATCTTAACCTCGCCAACCTGCTGGTGTCGCCGCTGATCGCGTGGAGCCAGGAAGACCTGCTCGAGCGCGGCTATCGCAAGGATGGCGTGCGGCTGTGGATGCATCTGGCGCACAGCCGCGATCCCGCGACCGTGCAGACGGTGGAGCAATTGCTCGACCTGTTGCGCCGCGCCGATTTCGAACCGCCAGCGCAACTGCTGCACTGGCTGCTGGTGGGGCCGTGGCGGGCACGCTTCAAGCTGGTGGCGCGGCTGGGGCGTGAGGCCAACGATCCGATCGACGAACTGCTCAACGCCGCAATGGCCTATGCCACGGGCCAGGTGCCCAGCCTGGTCGGTTTTGTGCAATGGTTCGACAGCGGCGATGGCGAATTGAAGCGCGAGGCGGGGCAGGCCGCCGATCTGGTGCGGGTAATGACCGTGCACGGATCAAAGGGGCTGCAGGCGCCGATCGTGATTCTGGCCGATGCCGCCGATGATCCCGATGCGGCCCTGGCGCGGGGCAGCGAGCTGGTGGAGCACGGGCCGGGCCAACGCCCGCGCAGCGTGCCGCTGCCCGCGTTGCGCAAGGAAGAAAAGGCCCCGCCGATCCGCGCCGCAGAAGAGCAGGCTGCACGGGAAGAGCGCGCGGAACATTGGCGCTTGCTCTATGTCGCGCTGACCCGTGCCGAAGAGGCTCTGTTTATCGCTGGCGCCTGGCCACCCTCGCGCAAGGAACTGCCCGCCGATAGCTGGTATGCCCAGCTTGCCCCCTTGTTCGGCGAGGACGAGGCGTGGGAGCCGGACGCCATCTGGGACGGCGCGCGCAGCATCGGCATACCCGGTCCGCCGGTGGTGGAGGCGCCGCGCACGGTCGAAAACCTGGGGCTGCCGCTGCTGCCGCCCTGGCTTACCACCCCGATCGGCCCCGAACCGCGCCCACCGCGCCCGCTGGCGCCATCGGCGCTGGGCGAGGACGAGGCACCCGATCCGCCCACGCGGCCTGGGCCTGGCGCGCTGTTGGCGGCGCGGCGCGGCACTTTGATCCACAAGCTGATCGAGCGGCTGCCTGCCGTGGCGCCGGGCGAGCGGGCGGAGGCGGCGCTGGCCTGGCTGGCGCGGCAGGGCGCGGAATTTGACGCTGATGCCCATGCCGACATGCTGCGGGCCGCGCTTGCCGTGCTCGATCATCCCGATTGGCAGGCGGTATTCGGCCCCGGATCGTTGGCTGAAGTGCCGCTGGCCGCCGTGGTGGAGGGTCGCGTGGTATCGGGCACGATCGACCGCCTGCTGATCGCGCCCGATCGCGTGCTGATCGTGGATTTCAAGACGGCGCGGCGTCCGCCCGCCAGCCTGGCGGATGTGCCGGCGGCCTATCTGCGGCAGATGGCGGCCTATGCCGCCGCGCTGGCCACGATCCATCCCGATCGCGTGGTGGAGGCGGCGCTGCTCTATACCCACGCCCCGCAACTGATCGCCATTCCCGCAGATGTCCTAGCGCGGCACCGCCCCATGGCCGCGACATAGCTTTTGCAGGGGCGCCCCCAACAAACCTTTCGCGCATCCCGGTTGCCAAGCGCGCGGCAAATCCTAGATACCATCCCAACTGATCAACGGAGTTTCGTTCATGTCGACCAAAGCCGTCACCGACGCCAGCTTTTCCGCCGAAGTCCTTCAGTCCGATAAGCCCGTGCTGGTGGATTTCTGGGCCGACTGGTGCGGCCCGTGCAAGATGATCGCCCCGGCGCTGGAAGAAATCGCCGAAGAACTGGCTGACAAGGTGACCATCGCCAAGGTGGACATCATGGAAAACACCACCATCGCCAGCGATTTCGGCGTGCAGTCGATCCCGCTGCTGATCCTGTTCAAGGATGGCAAGCCGGTGGCGCAAAAGCTGGGCGCCGCGCCCAAGAGCCAGCTCAAGGGTTGGCTGGAAAGCGTTCTGTAAGCTTACAGGGCAACCCCTCCGTCAGGCCTGCGGCCTGCCACCTCCCCACGGTGTGGGGAGGATCTTCTTTATCCTCCCTGCCGAAGGCGGGGAGGGGGAGCACCCGCAGTGCGGGTGGTGGAGGGGCAATTACAAACCCGCCAGCCGTTCCGCCATGGCATCGAACAGCGCGGGTGTGCTGGCGGCAATCAGGCCCTTTTCGCCCAATTGATCCACGCGATAGGGCCGCCCATCGGGCCGCGCGGCCTTGCCGCCGGCCTCGTTGACGAACAAGACCCCGGCGGCATGGTCCCAGGCCAGGGTGCGCTCGAAAATCGAGACATCGTTCACCCCCAGCACCAGGCGCGGGTATTGCTCCGCCGCGCAACGCGGAATGTCCACCACGCTGTAGTGCGGCAGGATATGCTGGCGCATCGCCTCGCGCTGCCCCGCGTCCATGAACACTGTGGAAATGGCGGCGACCGGCGGCACCTGGCTGGTGGGTGTGGCGCGCACCGCGCGGCCATTCACAAAAGCCCCCCGGCCCAGTTGCGCGGTGCACAGTCGCCCGGATGGCACATCGTGAATCCACCCCGCCACGCACTGCCCATGCTCGGCCAGCGCGATCAGCACGCCAAACGGCGGTTTGCCGGCTGCGAAATTGTTGGTGCCATCGAGCGGATCGATGATCCAGCACAGTCCGTCGCCCAGCCGTTCCATCAGCGCGGGATCGGCATGGGCGGCTTCCTCGCCCACGATAGTGGCCTGTGGCAGGATCACGGCGAGCCCCTCGCTCAGCAGCCGTTCCGCGTGGGTATCGGCCACAGTGACCACGTCGTTGACGGCCTTGTTGATCACGTCAGCCTCTGAAAGCTGGCGATAGCGCGGGGCGATGGCTTCCTGCGCGACGCGGGCGATCAGCGCGCTGACGGCGGCGTCGATCTCGGGCGTCCAGCTCATGAGAACGGCACCGCGGCAATGGCCTGGAAGCCGGGGCGGGTGCGCAGCCGTTCCATCCACATCTCCACATGGGGCAGGGCCGGCCGTTCAATCGGCAGGCTGAACCAGGTGTGGGCATAGGTGCCCATGGGGATATCGGCCACGCCAAAGCTGTCGCCCGACAGGAACGGCTGGCGCGCCAACTGCGCATCGACCATCGCCATCAGCGCGGCGCAGGCGGCGGCAGACTTGGCCACCACCGGATCGCTGCCATCCTTGCCGCCGCGCACGCAGCCCAGGAACGCATCGCGCTGCGCATCGGCATAGAGGAACTGCCAGTCCATCCACTGGTCGCCCTGCGCGCGGACTGCCGGATCGGCCGGCCACAGCTGCGGCGCATGGGCGGCAAACAGATAGCGCAGGATGGCGTTCGATTCCCACACCGCCACGCCGCCGTCCTCGATCATGGGCACCAGGCGGTTGGGATTCTTCGCCAGGTATTCAGGCGTATAGCCAAAGCTGCCGCCCATGTCGCGCCGCTCGAAATCCAGGCCGCATTCGTGCGCGCCCCAGACCACCTTCTTGACGTTGTGGGAATTGATCCGCCCCCAGATGATCAGCATGGCAGCTCAGCTCCGGTAATCGGCGTTGATCGAGATATAGCCGTGCGTCAGGTCGCAGGTCCACACTGTGGCGCGGCCCTGGCCGAGGCCGAGGTCCACCTCGATCGAGATTTCGCGGCCCTTGAGGTGGGCGGCAACCGGCGCTTCATCATACCCGGCGAGCGGCTGCCCGTCCTTGGCCGCCCAGGTACCGCCAAAGCCGATCGACAGGCGGTCACGGTCGGCCGGTTCGCCGGCCTTGCCCACGGCCATCACCACGCGGCCCCAGTTGGCGTCTTCCCCGGCAATGGCGGTTTTTACCAGCGGCGAATTGGCAATCGCCAGCCCAACACGGCGCGCGCTTTCGTCGGAAACAGCGCCGGAAACGGCCACGGCGATGAACTTCTGCGCGCCTTCGCCATCCTTGACCACCAGGTGCGCCAGTTCGCGGCACACCTGCTCCAGCGCGGCGGCAAAGGCTTCCCCGCCGATGTCGTCCCGGCTGGTCATCGGGGCATTGCCTGCCTTGCCGGTGGCAAAGGCCATGACCGTGTCGCTGGTGGAGGTGTCGCTATCGACCGTGATGCACGAAAAAGTGCGCTGGTTGGCGGCCGACAGGCATTCCTGCAGGAAGGTGGGCGAAACCGCGGCGTCGGTAAAGATATAGCCCAGCATCGTCGCCATGTCGGGCGCGATCATGCCCGAGCCCTTGATGATGGCCGACAGCGTCACCGTGGTATCGCCCACGATCGCGGTGGCCGTGGCGCCCTTGGCAAAGGTGTCGGTCGTGCCGATCGTGTTGGCCGCCTCTTCCCAGGTGCAGGGCGGAGCCAGCAGTGCGGCCTTGATCCCGGCGCGGGCCTTGTCCTTGGGCAGGGGCACGCCGATCACCCCGGTCGAGGAAACGAACACTGCCTCGCGCGCGCAGCCCAGGTGCGCGGCGACCTGGTCCATGATCGCCTCTACCGCCTCACGCCCGCGATAGCCGGTAAAGGCGTTGGAATTGCCGGCATTGACCACCAATGCGCGCGCCGCCCCTTGGGCCGCGTTCTGCCGCCCCAGTTCCACTTCGGAAGAACAGCACACATTGCGGGTGAACACCCCGGCCACGGCCGTGCCTTCGTCCAGCTCCACATAAGTGAGGTCACAGCGTCCCCAATCCTTGTACCCGGCACGGGCCACGCGCGGGGTCACGCCGGCAATCGCGGGCAGGGCGGGGAAGGGCGAGGCGAGCGGGGAAATGGCGTCTGACATGGCCGCGTTCCCTAGCGATTCGATTTCCCGCCGTCCATGGCTGAGCCGGCCGCAGCACGCCGCTGGGCAGACAATTGACGCAAGAATGCGGCACCGGCATCACTTTGCCGTGAAACGGGGAAACAGACACATGCAGCATGCGATGCGCCACGCGTTCTTGATCGGCTTGGGAGTAATGCTCTGCGCGCCGGCTGCGGCGATGGCGCGCCCGCGATCGCGCCCGCCGGTCGAAACACCGGCCAAGCCCAATGGCGACGCCGGGCAATGGGTTTTGCCTGACGATTATCCTCCTGCGGCGCTGCGCAACAACGATACCGGCACGACCGGCTTCCGCCTGACTTATGACGAGACGGGCAAGGTGACCGATTGCGAGGTGACGTCAAGCAGCGGCTATGCCGATCTCGACGCCACCACGTGCCGGGTGTTGCTGCTGCGGGCCAGCTTCATACCCGGCACCCGCAATGGCAAGCCGGTGGCGAGCGCCTATACCAGTTCGGTGCGGTGGAGCATTCCCGACACCGACGACGATGATACCGACACGCCGCGCACCCTGCCGACCGCGTACAAGGGCCAACTGGTCTATACCATTGCCGCCGATGGCACGGTGGCGCGGTGCGAGGCGGTGGAAAACGATGGCACGCGGCACGAGGTGGCAGCTGGCTCCGGCCTGGTCGCCTGTCCGGCTGGCAAGACATTCCCCATTCCGCGCGATGCCAGCGGCAAGCCGGTGGCGCGGCGCGTGACCACCACGTTTTCCGTTGCGGTCGACGATGTGCCATGAACCGCGCCATCCCGGTTGACGCGCCCGTGTTCGCGCATCATCACGGTGGCTACAACGCATCAGGGACAGGGAACGGGGCAATGGCGCGGAAACTGACGGCGACGAGCTTGGCCATCGGGTTGCTGATCGGGATGCCGGCGCTGGCGCAAGACTCGACCCCGGGACGGCCTGTCACCAATCCCGGGACGTGGATCTCGGCGGCGGATTATCCGGCCAGCGCACTGCGCAATGCCGAACAGGGCGCAGTCCACTTTGCCCTGACATATGACGACACTGGCATGCCGACGACTTGCGAAGTGACGGCAAGCAGCGGTTCGTCGCAGCTGGATGATACCACGTGCCGGATACTGATGGCACGGGCGCGGTTCGTGCCCGGCACCAAGCATGGCAAGCCTGTGGGCGATACCTTTCGCAGTTCCATCAACTGGCGCCTGCCCGGTGGGGGAGGCGGCAACGGCCTCAATGTTGTTCCGGCGCCCACCAAGCAGCAGATGGCGTTCGTGGTTGGTGCCGACGGCAAGGTGTTGCGCTGCGAGGCGTCTGAAAATGGCGGGGCATGGCATGAGGTTGCGCCGGGGACCGGCCTGATTTCCTGCCCCGTGGGCAAGCGGTTTGCCCCGGCAAAGGACACGACCGGCCGAACCGTTGCCAAGCGGGTGACGGTAACCTTTACCATCGCCGTGGACGATGCGTCCTGAGCGTGCGTTCCAGCGCTTGGGTTGAATCAAAATCTGCCGATTGCGCTTTACGCGCGGCGAGCCGTTCCCTATCTCCCATCGCAATGCGCTTTTTGCTTGTCCTGTTTGCCCTGCTCAGCGGCCTGTCGCTGCCCGAGGTGGCCAATGCCACCACGCGCACCGAAGTGGCGGGCGCCGAGCATGCCGGGCTGGCAGTGGCCCCGGTGGCCGCGCATTGCGTGGTCCAGGCGGCGCGGGTGCGCGCTGCGCGCCCGGTTTTCGACGTGGCGCAGCAGGCCGTGCCGGCGATGTTTGCGCCGTTCGCGCTGGCCAGCACCGCCACCTATCGCAGCGACCGCGCGCGCGAATAAGCCGCGCTGCTGCCCCGTTGCGGGCACCAATCCCTGACTTTCGCGTTGCCGGCCCGATGCGCGCCCGAATTTTATCACGGCCCGCGCCCGGCACTTGCCATACCCATTCGCATAACAGGAAACACCGCCATGCTCGGCGCCCTTGCCAAGTCCATTTTCGGTTCGTCCAACGATCGCTACGTCAAGTCGCTCGACAAGCAGGTGAAAAAGATCGCCGCTTTCGAGCCGGAAGTGCAGGCGATGAGCGACGAGCAGCTTGCCGCGCAGACGGTGAAGTTCCGCGCTGCCCTCGAAGCGGGCGCCAGCCTCGATGACCTGCTGCCCGAAGCCTTTGCCACGGTGCGCGAAGCGGCCGTGCGCACCATGGGCATGCGCCACTTTGACGTGCAGATGATCGGCGGCATGGTGCTGCACCGTGGCGAAATCGCCGAAATGCGCACCGGCGAAGGCAAGACCCTGGTGGCGACGCTGGCGGTCTATCTCAATGCGCTGGAAGGCAAGGGTGTTCACGTCGTGACCGTGAACGACTACCTCGCCAAGCGCGACGCCGAGACGATGGGCGTACTCTACAAGTTCCTTGGCCTGACGGTCGGCGTGATCGTGCCCAATCTCAACGAGTATGAGCGGCGCGAGGCCTATGAGGCCGACATCACCTATGCCACCAACAACGAGTTGGGCTTCGACTACCTGCGCGACAACATGAAGCACGAACGCTCGCAGATGGTGCAGCGGCCGTTCAACTATGCGATCGTCGACGAAGTGGACTCGATCCTGATCGACGAGGCGCGCACGCCGCTGATCATTTCCGGCCCCACCGACGACAAGAGCGACCTCTATATCTCGGTCGATGCGGTGGTGAAGCAGATCGACCCGTCGCTCTATGAAGCCGACGAAAAGACCAAGAGCATCACCCTGACCGAAGACGGTGTGGAATGGGTGGAGCGCGCGCTGGAGGCAGATGGCCTGCTGGTTGGCTCCAACCTCTATGACGTCGAAAACACCATGGTGGTGCACCATCTCGACCAGGCGCTGAAGGCCAATGTCATGTTCAAGCGTGACATCGACTACATCGTCAAGGACGACAAGGTCATCATCATCGACGAGTTCACCGGCCGCATGATGGATGGCCGGCGCTGGTCCAATGGCCTGCACCAGGCGGTGGAGGCCAAGGAAGGCGTCAAGATCGAGCCTGAAAACCAGACCATGGCCTCGATCACCTTCCAGAACTACTTCCGCATGTATCCCAAGCTTTCGGGGATGACCGGGACGGCCGCGACCGAGGCGACCGAGTTCTTCGAAATCTACAAGATGAATGTCGTCACCATTCCCACCAACGTGCCGGTGCAGCGCGTGGACGAGGAAGACGAGTTCTACAAGAACACGCTCGACAAGTTTGCCGCGATCGCCAAGCTGATCCGCGAGAAGAACGAGATCGGCCAGCCGGTGCTGGTCGGCACCGTGTCGATCGAAAAGTCGGAACTGCTCAGCGAGTTCCTCAACCGCGAAGGCGTCAAGCACGCGGTGCTCAATGCCCGCTTCCACGAAATGGAGGCGCACATCGTGGCCCAGGCCGGCCGCCTTGGCGCGGTGACCATCGCCACCAACATGGCCGGGCGCGGCACTGACATCAAGCTGGGCGGCAACCTGGAATTCCGCATGGAGGACGAGCTGCGCGACGTGCCCGAAGGGCCGGAGCGCGATGCCGCGATTGCGCGCATGGCCGCCGAAATCGATGCGGAAAAGGCCAAGGTGCTGGAAGCCGGTGGCCTCTGCGTGATCGGCACCGAGCGGCACGAAAGCCGCCGCATCGACAACCAGCTGCGTGGCCGTTCGGGCCGCCAGGGTGACCCGGGCCTGTCGAAGTTCTATCTGTGCCTGGAAGACGATCTGCTGCGCATCTTCGGGCCCGACACGCTGTTTGCCCGCATGATGAATTCCAACCTTGCCGATGGCGAGGCGATCGGGTCGAAGTGGCTGTCCAAGGCGATCGAGACCGCGCAGAAGAAGGTGGAAGCGCGCAACTACGATATCCGCAAGCAGGTTGTCGAATACGACGACGTGATGAACGACCAGCGCAAGGTGATCTACGAGCAGCGCGCCGACATCATGGATGCCGATGCGGTGGACGATGTCGTGGTCGATATGCGCCACGACACGATCAACGCCATGGTTGGTGATGCCTGCCCGCCGGGCTCTTATCCCGAACAGTGGAATATCGCCGGCCTCAAGGAACGCGTGGCCGACGTACTGGGCATGACGCCGCCGCTCGATGACTGGCTGGAAGAAGACGCGGTGGAAGCCGAGTTGATCAGCGAGCGCCTGATCGCGCTGGCCGATGCGCACATGGCGGCCAAGCTCGACACGGTGGACCGTGCATCGTGGGGCAACCTGGAAAAGTCGATCCTGCTCGAACGCCTCGACCACCACTGGAAGGAACACCTGGCCACGCTCGACGCGCTGCGCCAGGTGGTGTTCCTGCGTGCCTATGCGCAGAAGACGCCGATCAATGAATACAAGCAGGAAGCCTTTGGCCTGTTCGAAAAGATGCTCGACGCGATCCGCGAGGACGTGACGCGCATCCTGATGATCAGCGAAATCCGCATGCAGCCGATGGAAGACTTCCAGCTGCCCGAACTGCCCGATTTCCTGACCAGCCACATCGATCCGTTCACCGGCGAAAACGATGCCGTGCCGCAGGTGCCTGGCGCTGCTGCCATGCTAGGCGCGCTCGGTGGCGGCCAGGCGACGGGCGCTGCCATAGCGGCGGGCGAAGATCCCTATGCCGGCCAGGGCATCAGCCGCAACGCGCCATGCCCGTGCGGTTCGGGCCAGAAGTACAAGCACTGCCACGGCCTGGCGGCCTGAGCCTGCTGCTGATCGCAACTTTTCAACCCCGGCTGGCGCAGGCTGGCCGGGGTTTTCCATTCCAAAAAATCCGAAGGAACCGATTGTGGACAAGACCATCAAGCTGACGCTGAGCGAAGATGAAGGCGAAATGATCATCGACGCGCTGGAAGTCGACCTCGAAGGTTACCTCGAATCCGCCAAGGAAGCGCGCGGCAATAACAACCGTGCCGATGTGGAAACCTTCACTGAAGCGGCCGATCGCATCGCCAAGCTGATCGCCAAGATCCGCGCCAAGCTGGATTGATCGCGCAAAAAAGCCCCCTCTTCTTCAGAGGAGGAGGTTGGGGGTGGTGGAAAACACCCCTGAAATTTGCTGTTGATCAGCGGATTTAGCTGACAATCCGAAAGGTGCAGGCGCGCGTTTGCGCGTGACCTCGCACCACCCCCAAACCCCCTCCTCTGAAGAGGAGGGGGCTTTTTGTTGTCAACTTACCACAGTTTGGCGCGCTTTTCCGGCGGGATATACATGGTGTTGCCCGGCTTTACGCCAAAGGCCTGATACCACGCTTCGATGTTGGGCAACGGCCCGAGGATGCGGAAGCGGGCCGGGCTGTGCGGGTCGGTGGTGACCTGGTTGCGCAGCGAATCCACGCGCTGGTTGGCGCGCCAGGCCTGGGCGAACGAGAGGAAGAAGCGCTGGTCGCCGGTCAGCCCGTCGATCACTGGCGCGGGCTTGCCACCCAGCGACTTGTGGTAGGCATCGAGCGCCACCTGCAGGCCGGCCAGATCGGCGATATTCTCGCCCATCGTCAGCTTGGGATTGATGAAGGCGCCCGGCGCCGCTTCAAAGCGGGCATATTCATCGCCAAACACCTTGGCTTCCGCCTCGAAACGCTCGGCATCCTGGGGCGTCCACCAATCGGAGATGGCGCCCTTGGCGTCGATCTTGCGGCCCTGGTCGTCAAAGCTGTGGCTGATTTCGTGGCCGATGATAGCACCCGTGGCGCCATAGTTGACGGCATCATCGGCGCGCGGATCGAACAGCGGCGGCTGGAGAATGCCGGCGGGGAACACGATCTGCAGCTTGGCGCCGCCGTTGTAGGCGTTCACCGTCTGCGGGTTCATGCCCCACTTCTTGCGGTTCACCGGCTTGCCCAGGTCTTCCATCGCATAGTCGGCATTGAAGCGCGCGGCGCGGGTGACGTTGCCGTAGAGATCGTCAGGCTTGATCACCAACGCCGAATAATTGCGCCACATGTCGGGATAGCCGACCATCACGTCGATCCGCGCCAGCTTGGCAAGCGCAGCGTCCTTGGTCGGCGCGCTCATCCACGGATTGGCGGCAATGCGCTTTTCAAAGGCGGCGCGCAGGTTGGCGACCAGTTCCTGCATCCGCGCCTTGGACGATGGCGGGAAATAGCGCGCGACATAGGCCTGGCCTGCCGCTTCGCCCAACTGGCTGTTGACCAGATCCAGCCCGCGTTTCCACCGCGGCTTGAGCTGGCCCACCCCGGTGAGCGTGCGGGTGAAGGCAAAGCGGCTGTCGACCATCGCCTTGGTCAGATAGGGCGAAGCCTGGTCGGCCACGTGGAACGCCTGCCACAGCTTGAGCGTGTCGAGCGGGGTGTTGGCATAGAGCGCCGCCAGATCGCGGATCGCGGTGTTCTCGCGCACGATCATGCGGCTTTGCGGGGCGATGTGCGCGCCTTCAAAGAAGGCCGTCCAGTCGATCCCGGGCGCATAGGCGGCAAATTCGGCCGATGACATCGGGTTGTTGGTAGCGCTACGATCGCGGCGGCGGGCAATATCCCAGCTGCGCGTGGCGATCTCGGTTTCAAAGGCCATGATCTTTGCGGCCGCTGCTGCCGGATCGGCCACGCCCAGCGTCTGCAGCGTGCGGGTGATATAGGCGACATAGGCCTCGCGCTGCGGCGCGAAAGCGGGCTTGAGGTAATAATCGCGTTCGGGCAGGCCCAAACCGCCCTGGCCCAGCGACAGGACATTAAGGCCTGCATCAGCAGTATCGGGCCCCACGCCATAATCGACCAGGCTGATGCCAAAGTTTCCTTCGGTGCCGCCCATGGCGCGGGCAAAGGCGGTCTTGTCGGCAATCGCCATGACCTTGGCGACATCGGCCCGAAGCGGGGCAAGGCCGCGTTGCTCGACCGCCGCCTCGTTCATGAAGCTGGCATAGAGCGCGCCGACCTGGCTGGTCGCGGGCATGGCGGCGACCAGATCCTTCATCTGCGCCTGCACCCGCTCGTCGATCAGGGCAAGCGTGCCGATGTTGGGCCGGTCTTCGGGAATGGGCGTGCGCGCCTTCCACTTGCCGTTGGCGTAGGTATCGAAATCATCGCCTGGCTTGACCGAAAGATCGCGCCCGGAAAGATCGACACCCCAGCCGCCGATCGGCCCGCTTTGAGCGCCTGAGGCAGTGGGCTTCTGCTTTGCGGAAGATGCCGGAGAGGCCAGGGCCGGCTGCATCGCCACGGCCCATGCCGTCGATGCCAAGACCATCATGCGAAGTTTCACAGTTGCATTCATCCTTGTTGACCCCTCAACGGCGCGCAACCTAGACGAAGGCGGTTTCATCTGAAAGAGTTTGATGCAGGTGATGCCATTGATAAAAAGGGCATGTCTGCGCGTTTTTTATCGCCAATCGGGTCATTTGCGGTTGTCAGCGGCGGCGCAGCAGCACCTCCACGCTTTCTTCGATGCTGGCACGGTCGGTGTCGCAGCCGCTTTCCTGTTCCAGCGCGGTGCGGATATCGGAAATCTTGCTGTCGGACAGATGCTCGATCCCGATGAAATCGCCCCGCGCGCCTTCCAGGGCGCGGATCAGCTCGTCCAGCTTGGCCTGCATCGCCGCAGCATCGCGGTTTTGCGCATTCTGGATGACGAAAACCATCAGGAACGTGACGATGGTGGTGCCGGTGTTGATCACCAGTTGCCACGTGTCTGACCAGGCGAAGATTGGGCCCGACACGGCCCAGACGACGATGATCAGCGTGGCCAGCGCGAAACTCGCCGGTTGCCCTGCCAAGGCCGAAACGCGATTGGCAAATGCGGTGAAAATCCGGTCCATGGCCGCGGTTCTTTCTGGTTTGATTGCTGTTATGTTTCCCAAAACCAGCGGGCGGGCTGCGCGGTTCCCGAAAGGGCAAGGAACCGTTCGGCGGCACCCTGGCTTGGCCCCGCCCAAGAATTGCTTTGCCGCTTACATGCCACGCCATTGCTTGACGGCCAAAAGTCTATCAAATAAATAGAGATCAAGACGCAGCGGCCTGGCCCGATGCTGCGCCGGCCCTCAGCGGCCGCGATGGGCCCGCGGCTTTTGATCGGGAAGCAGCTTGCTCCGCGTTACCAACGGCTAAAGCGCGCGAACGCTGGGGCGACATCGCCAGGCTTCGTGTTCCCCGCTGTTTCAGGGGTGATACGATGCAATGCACACGATAGCGGCATAACGCCTGCGCCCAGCCACCGTGCATACCACGGCTGCGCCTGGGCCTGACCATAATCACATCCAGATGGCGCAAGGCCGCGCGGCGATGCCCCGCACGCGGCAGGCCGCCTTGCGCCTTCCGTCCATGAGGGACCGCTTTTTCATGTCGATTTTCCATGCCACCCGCCCGGCCACTGGCCTGGGCGCCCTGCTGCTCGCCTCCACCGCACTGGCCTTGCCAGGCTTGGCCCAGGCTGCCGAAACTGCGGCGGCGCCGGCCGAACAGGCGCCGGCACCGGTCGCCGACCCAGCCAGTCCGGATGTGCCCGATGCCAATGCCATCACTGTCACGGCCCGCCATCGCGAGGAACGGCTGCAGGACGTGCCGCTGGCCATCTCGGCCATTTCCGGCGCGGAACTGACCTCCAAGCGGATCGAGCGGGTGAGCGAATTTGCCCTGCGCGTGCCCAATTTCGGCGCTTTGCAACAGAACACCCGCGTCTCGGGCCTCTACATTCGCGGCCTGGGCGGCAATGCCAGCAACGATGGCGCCGAAGGCGGCGTTGGCCTGATCGTGGACAACGTGTTCTTCACCCACGTGGGCTTTTCCTGGCTCGATTTCGTCGACCTGGAAAACATCCAGGTGGTGCGCGGGCCGCAGGGCACGCTGCTGGGCAAGAACACCACGATTGGCGCGGTGATCGTGCAGACGGCCAAGCCCAAGTTCGAGCCTTCCTATACGCTGCAAGCCACCTATGGGAATTACGATGCGGTGCAGCTGCGCGCCAATGCCACCGGGCCGATCATTGCCGACAAGCTGGCCTATCGCCTGACCTTTGCCGAAAGCAAGGGCGGCGGCTGGATCACCAATGCCTATAACGGCGTCAAGCTGCTGGGCAACAACCGCTGGTCGGCGCGCGGGCAACTGCTGTTCACACCCAGCGCCACTGTGTCCTCGCGCCTGATCGCCGAACATTACGAATCCAACGAATACAACAATTTCTACCCGCCAGTGGCGGACGTGACGCAGAACCTGAACCTCGATGGCACGGTCAATTCGCCGCGCGCGGGAAGCTGGAGCGCCAAGCTGGCGCGGTTTGGCTATACCCCCAATCTCAACGGCCCCTACAACGCCAACCTCAACAACCAGGATCGCCTGATCGCCAAGACCGATGGTCTTTCCAACGAGATCAACTGGGATCTGGGCGGGGTGAACCTGACCGGCGTTACCGCGTGGCGGCGGCTCTATTTCCGGCCCTACAACGACAGCGACTACACCCCGCTGGATATCTATCGTGCGGGCTATGATGTTGATGTTAATCAGTATTCGCAGGAACTGCGGCTCGCCTCGGCCAAGGGCAGCACGATCGATTGGCAGATCGGCGCGTTTTACCTGCACGAAAAGCTGCGCAGCAACTTGCGCACGATCTTCGGATCAGACGCCTCGACGTTTTTCCTGGGGGCAGGGGTGCCGTCCTCGTTCATCGACGGGCTGGAGTATGACCGCGACGGCCGGCTGACGATCGATAGCCTGGCCGGTTTTGGCCAGGTGACCGCGCACCTCACGTCCACCTTCTCGCTCACCGGCGGCCTGCGCTACACCTGGGAGAAGAAGCAGGTGAACATCGCCGGCTATGCTCTGGGCACCGGCGCGCTCAATCCCGCCGGCGCCACGGCGCGGCAGGCGCTGCTCAACAACCTGGGTGGCACCAGTGGCAGCGCGGCCGGCGCCTATACGCTGGCCAACCAGGTCAGCCGTGGCTCGCTGGCCTGGCTGGTCAACCCGGCCTGGCAGGTGACGCCCAACGTGCTGCTCTATGCCTCGGCCAGCCATGGCGAAAAATCGGGCGCGGCCAATACTTCGGCCACGGCGAGCCAGGCCGCGCTGGTGATCACCCGGCCGGAAAAGTCCACCGATTTCGAGGCCGGGATCAAGACCAGCTGGGCCGGCGGCAAGGCCACCGTCAACCTCAACCTCTACAACAACACGATCACCGATTATCAGGGCACCCGCGTCGATCAGGCCAATGCCTCGTTCGGCACCTATCTCGCCAACGTGGGCAAGGTGCGGCTGCGCGGGTTCGAGTTCGAGGCGACGTGGCGCCCGGTGCCGGCGCTGGGGTTCAACGCGAACCTTGCCTATAACGATGCCAAGTACCTGGACTATGCCGATGCGCCCGCGCCGCTGGAATTCCAGCTGGCCAATGGCGGCGCCGCGCGGCCCCTGTCGCTCACCGGCTATCAGGTGGCCGGTTCCAACAAGTGGACGGTGCAGGGCGGGATCGATCTTGATCAGCCGATCGGTGGGGAATGGAACCTCACCGGCTATGCCAACACCAGCTGGAAAAGCCGGATTGCCTATATCAACCCGCGCTCGGTCTATGGCTGGCAGGCGCCGGTGGCGATCACCAACGTCGGGCTGGGCCTGCGCACGCAGGACAACCGCTGGCAGCTTCAGGCCTGGGCCAAGAACGTGACCAACGAACGCTATGCCGTCTCCTATGGCGCGGCCAGTGCCTCGGCCCCGGTGATCGAGGTCTATGGCAATCCGCGCACGTTCGGCGGCACCATCACGCGGACGTTTTGACCATGAGCCACGATACCGCACATCGCCAGGCCGGCGGCAAACGCCAGATGAAGCTGGGCGCATTCCTGTTCGGGGTGGGGCATCATGCCGCCGCCTGGCGCCATCCCGATGTCGATCCGCGCGCGCCGTTCCGGTTCGAATACTGGCGCGATCTGGCGCAAAAAGCCGAAGCTGCAAAGTTCGATGCCGTGTTCCTGGCCGACAACGTGGCGCTGTTCGGCGCCACGCCCGAGGCGATCAGCTATACCGCACCCGTCTATACCGGCGAACCGCTGACGCTGCTGTCGGCCCTGGCCACCCACACCAGCCATATCGGGCTGATCGCCACGGTCTCCACCACCTATCTCCAGCCCTATCATGTCGCGCGAAAGTTTGCCGCGCTCGACCAGCTGTCAGGCGGGCGGGCCGGGTGGAACCTCGTCACCTCGGGCAGCGATGCCGAGGCGGCGAACTTCGGGCTGGACCATCAACTCGCGCACGCCGCGCGCTATGCCATCGCGGCCGAGCATGTGGCGGTGGTCAAGCAGCTGTGGGACAGCTTTGCTGACGATGCCATCCTGGCCGACAAGGCCAGCGGCCGCTATTATGACCCGGCCCGCCTGCGCCGCGTGGATCATGCTGGCGATCACTTCCGCGTGGCCGGCCCGTTGCAGACCGGGCGACCGCCGCAGGGGCATCCGGTGATCGTCCAGGCCGGATCGTCTGATGATGGCCAGGCACTGGCCGCCGCCACCGCCGAGGTGGTGTTTACCGCGCAGCAAAGCCGCGCTGGCGCCCGCGCCTTTGCCCAGGGACTCAAGGACAAGGCGCAGGCACTGGGCCGTTCGCGTGACAGCCTGCTGGTGATGCCCGGTGTCAGCATCTATGTTGCACCCACGCGGGCAGAGGCAGAGGCCAAGCTGGCGCGCTTGCAGGCCTTTGTCGACGTGGCCGGCGCGCTCGCCTCGATCCGCACGTTCCTCGATTGGGATCTGACCACGGTCGATCTCGACGCGCCGCCGCCGCCGCCGCCGTTCACCCAAGGGTGGCAGAGCCGGCAAAAGCTGTTTTACGACCTGGCGCTGGAGCAGGGCTTGAGCGTGCGCCAGCTCGTCTCGCGCATGTCGGCCGCGCGCGGGCATCTCGTGCTGGTGGGCACGCCGGCCGAAGTGGTCGACGAACTCCAGGCCTGGTTCGAGGATGGCGCGGCCGATGGCTTCAACATCCTGGCGCCGATCTTTCCCGCAGGCCTTGATGACGTGATCGCGTTGGTGCTCCCCGAACTGCGCCGGCGCGGCCTGTTTCGCGAGGAATACGAAGGCGCCACCTTGCGCGAAAACCTTGGCCTGGCGCGGCCCGATGCCGACTTTCCTGCGCCGCTTTCCCCCCAGACGAAGGAGCTTGTTGCATGAGCACGCTTGCCCTCGATGCTGCCCGGCGCGCGCCGCCCACTGCGGCGCCCAAACGGCTTGGCCCGGCGCGGCTGATCGCCTTTTCCAGCCTGGGCATGCCGCTTGCCGCGGTGGAAGTGCCGCTCAGCACCTATGTCCCGCCGCTCTATGCCAGCGCGTTCGGCTTTTCGCTGGGCACGGTGGGGGTGATTTTCCTGCTGGCGCGGCTGTGGGATGCGGTGATCGATCCGGCGATCGGCCTGCTGTCTGACCGCACGCGCAGCCGCTGGGGCCGCCGCCGGCCGTGGATTGCGGTGGGGGCCGCGATCTTTGCGCTGGGTGCGGTGCCGGTGTTCCTGCCGCCCACCTGGTTTGGCCCGCTGGCGCTGTCGGCCGCGCTGTTCGTGCTCTATCTGGGCTATTCGATGATGGCGACGCCGCTGGCGGCGTGGATGGGCGAACTGTCCGGCGCCTATCACGAGCGGACGCGCATCACCACCTATGGCCAGGCGCTGACCTGCGTGGCGCTGCTGCTGGCCCTCGTCCTGCCCAGCCTGCTGGTCACGCGGCTGGCCGGGCAACCCCGGCTGGAACTGGCGGCGATGGGAGCGATGGTCTTTGCCCTGCTGCTGATCACCCTTCCGCTGGGCATTCGTGCGCTGCCCGAACCGCCGCCGCCGGCCGGCGCGCAAGACCCGGTGCGGGTGTGGCACACGCTGCGCCTGGTGTTTGGCGAAGGCATGCTGCTGCGCGTGCTGGCCTCGAACTTTGCCGTGCGGCTGGCGCAGGGCGTGCGCACCGCATTGTTCGTGTTCTTCATCAGCTTTTACATGGGCCATTCCGCCTGGGCGCCGGGGCTGTTCCTGCTGCAATATGTGTTCGGCATCTTTGCCTGCCCGCTATGGCTGGCGATCGGCCGCCGCGTCGGCAAGGAACGCGCTGCCGTTGCCGGGGAATTGACCCAGGTGGCGATCAACCTGGCACTCCTCGCGCTGGCGCCGGGCTCTGTCGTGCTGCTGTTGGCGCTGACCGTGGCGCAGGGGCTGGCGCAGGGATCGGGCAATCTCATGCTGCGCTCGATCGTGGCAGACGTGGCCGATTATCACCGCCTGCGCACCGGTGAGGACCGCATTGGCCTGTTCTTTTCGGTATTCTCGCTGTCTGACAAGGCTGGCGTGGCCCTGGCGATCGGCGTGGCCCTGCCGCTGGCCGCGTGGATCGGGTTTGATCCGCGCGGGACCAATCCGGCCGGCGTGCTCGAACATCTCAAGTGGCTGTTCGCCCTGGGGCCAGCGCTAGGCCACGTGATCTCGGCCGCGGTGATCCATGGCTTTCCCATCGACGAGCGGCGCCATGGCGATATCCGTCGCCAGCTGGCTGCGCGCGATGCAGCGGGGCTGGTGTCCGATGCCAGCCGTGATCGCTGGCTGGCGCAGGCCGATCGCGGCTCGCAGGGATAATTCCGCTTGGGAGTGGCCACGCAAAACTTGGGCGCATCCCCAGCGATCCGGGCTTGCCATGTTATAGTCAAGCGATAGAGTAGAGATAGTTCGAAAGTCTTTTCCCCGGCCAGGAAAGGCGGGCCTTGTGCCCGAACCATCGGCCCGCGGCTTTTGATGGGAAGCAGCTTGCTCCGCGATACCAACGGCTAAAGCGCGCGAACGCTGGGGCGACATCGCCAGGCTTCGTGATCCCTCCATCCGATCGAGGTGATACGATGCACAAGACCCAACGAATGTGTTGACGCGCGGCGCGTGATCCGCGCCGCCGCCAAACCTGACTTTCTCGTTCCATCCCTTCGTTCGCGCGCGCCGGCCCATTGCCGGGCGATGCCTTGCGCGCCCCCCATGTTCAGGAGAATTCCCATGGCCACCATCGTTGCCAGCTATCCCAATGCCAAAGACCCTGCGTCCCCGCTCGATATCCGCCCCGTAACCGGCCGCATCGGCGCTGAAGTTCACGGCCTGGCGCTGTCGGGCGATCTTGACGGCGCCACCGTGCAGGCGATCGAGGCTGCGCTGGTGCGGCACAAGGTGCTGTTTTTCCGGGGGCAACAACACCTCGACAATGCCGAGCACGAGGCGCTGACCGCGCTGTTCGGCGATCCGGTTGCCCACCCCACGGTGCCGGTTGCCGAAGGCTCGCGCTACCTGCTCGAACTCGACAGCAAGGAAGGCTATGCCGCGTCATCGTGGCATACCGACGTCACGTTCCTGGCGGCCTATCCCAAGGCATCGATCCTGCGCGGCATCACCATTCCCGAAGCGGGCGGCGATACGCTGTGGGCCAATGGCGAGACGGCCTATGAAGGCCTGCCCGAACCGCTGCGCCGGCTGGTCAACAATCTGTGGGCGGTGCACAGCAACGATTACGATTACGCCGCCACGCTCGCGGCGGCTGGCACATCGGCCGATGCCAATGACACGGCCAAGGAGCGGACGCTCTATCACAAGTCGGTGTTCGCCTCGACGATCTATGAAACCGAGCATCCGGTGGTGCGCGTCCACCCCGTCAGCGGGCAGCGCAGCCTGCTGCTGGGCCACTTCGTCAAGCGCTTCGTCGGCCTGAGCGAGGCGGATTCGGCGCGGCTGTTCAATATCCTGCAAGACCACATCACCAAGCCGGAAAATACCGTGCGCTGGCGCTGGCAACCGGGCGACGTGGCCTTCTGGGACAACCGCAGCACGCAGCACCGCGCGATCGCCGATTTCGGCCTGCAGCGCCGCACGCTGCGCCGTGCCACCGTGGCGGGTGATGTGCCGGTGGGCATCGATGGCCGCGAAAGCCGTACCACGCGGCAGGAACGCGCCAGCGCCGGCCAGCCGGCCTGACGGCGACCAGGTCATTCTCACCGCGCGGGGAGGGGGGCTGCCCCACTCCCCGTTCGGCCATTCCAAGGACACTCTGGTTCGATGCAATTGCTAGCCTCTCCCGGCGCGACCAGCCTGCCGGCCCATGTCATCATCCGCGAGCTTGATCTGCCCGTGCCCGTCCGGCTGCTGCGGCTGGGGCCGGGGGGAGACGATCTCGCCCCGCTGACCCCGTTCGGCCGCATTCCGGCCCTGGTGCTCGACGATGGCACCGTGATCGGCGAAAACGCTGCGATTCTGCCGTTCCTGGCTGACCAGCGCCCCGGCACCGCGCTGTTCGCGCCGGCCGGCACGGTCGAGCGGGCGCAGATCCAGGCCTGGATCGGCTATATCAACAGTGAGATCCACGGCGCGACGCAGCGGGTGGGCAATCGCCCGCACCTCTATTCCGACGATCCAGCCGCGCACGAGGGCATCCGCCAGGCCGCCCGGCGCCGCCTGCGCGAGGCGTTTCAGCCGATCGAGGATCGCCTGGGCGATGCGGAATGGCTGGTGGGCGACCGTTTCACCATTGCCGACGCCTATCTCGGCGTCTTTGCCAGCTATGTCCCGCATTTCGGCCCGACTTTGGCCGATCTTCACGCGCTTGCGGCGTTCTCCGCGCGTTTCGAGGCGCGGCCGGCGGTTCGCGCCGTACGGGAAGCGGAAGGGCCACTGCCGTTCCGACCTGGGGCCGGCCCGCGATCTGCTCCCGCTCAAGAGGTGCCCGCATGACTCTCGAAATCCGCAAGCACGGTCGCGTCGGTGCCGAAATCCTCGGCGTCGATCTCGCGCGCCCGCTGGCAGAGGCTGACTTTGCGGCGATCCGCGCCGCCTTTGCCGAACATGGCGTGGTGTTCTTTCGCGATCAGCAGATCACCGAAGAGCAGCACATCGCCTTTGCCCGCGCCTGGGGGCCGATCAACATCAACCGCTTTTTCGCGGCCCATCCACGTTATCCCGAAATCGCGCTGGTGGTGAAAGAGCCCGAACAGCAGCACAATATCGGTGGCGGCTGGCACACCGATCATTCCTATGATGCCGAACCGGCGCTGGGCTCGATCCTGGTGGCGCGAGAATTGCCCCCGCACGGCGGGGCCACGGCCTTTGCCTCGATGTATGCGGCGTATGACGCGTTGCCGGCAGCGTTGCGGCAAGAGGTCGATGGCCTGCGCGCGGTGCATTCGGCCCGCCACGTCTTTGGCAGCAAGGCCGCTGCCTATGAAGCCTTGCAGGATACCCGCCGCGATGGCCGCATCGGCAACGCGGACGCCGCCGACGTGCTCGACGATCCGGTGCACCCGGTGGTGATCACCCATCCGCTCAGCGGCAAGCGCGCGCTCTATGTGAACCCAAGCTTCACCGTGCGCGTGCTCGGCCTGTCAGACGCGGCCTCGGCCGATCTGCTTGCCACACTCTATGACCATGCGCGCCGCAGTGAATTCCACGAGGATTTCCGCTGGCAGCCGGGCTCGATCGCGTTCTGGGACAACCGCGCGACCTGGCATTACGCCTATAACGATTACCACGGCCACCGCCGCGAGATGCATCGCATCACCATCGAAGGGGTGCCGCTGGGCTGATGTGTACGTCTAATTCATTGGTTTATATGAATAACATACAAACTGTTGATAAGTTTTTGAAACAGGGCTTGCGCGTGCGGAATCGCCCGCATATAGGGCGGCCCTGCCCAGCGGGGACGGCCTAGCCCGAACCGCTCCGGTCGGGGAGTAGCTCAGCCTGGTAGAGCACTGTCTTCGGGAGGCAGGGGCCGGAGGTTCGAATCCTCTCTCCCCGACCACTTATTTCCTTTGGTTTTCCAAGGGATTGCGTAAGAGCCGGCCTTAGGGTCGGCTTTTTCGTTTTTGGTGACGCTTTGGTGAGCGCTCGTTTTTTGTCAGCCACGACGGCCTCCCAATACCAGTTTCAGGTTCACGGTTGGCACCTTGAAGGCGCCGGGCTCGATCGCCTCAATCTCATCGATGATGGATTCGGTTGCCTCCAGGGCAAGCCCGAGATTGCGCGGATCGAACAGCGCATAGATATCGCTGGTGCTCGCCTTCTGGTGGCCCAGCATGATCTCGCCCTGGCGCCAGCGTTCCTCACCAATGCGAGGCCGCGCCAGTTGCGATACTGATCGGCGGATCAGCTTCTGTCCCGTCTCGCGGTCACGCGGCAGGCCGAGTTCGTCGAGCATCGCTTCCATCGCCTTGCGGATGCTGGCCACGCCGACCCAATAGCCGGGCTCGCGCGCATCGAGCAGACGGGCAAACTTCTCAGGCACGGGCACCGCCGGCCGGAACTTCTTGGTCTGGGCCCGGCCCTTCGGATTGAGGCGCACCACACGCGCGTTCGCCAGCCACTGTTGCCGGGCCGGATCGGTGGATAGATCGTGCGCGGCATCTGGTCGGCACCATGTTGCGACGCTGACCTGCAGGAAGCGCAGCAGCGGGCCGCGCCAGATCCGCGTCCGGTCGGTCTGCTTCTCGCTCCACACCTCTCCCTTCGGCGGCCGGGGATGCAGGCAATAGGTGAACATAGCGGCCAGCTGCGGGATCGTGCACCGGAAGGTCGGCGTCTCGCTGACAGCCGATGCCGGCTTGGCCGCGAAGCCCGCCGGATAGAGCGTGTCCTTGCGGCGATGCGCAGCGTTGATGGCGGCAGCCAGCTGGCGCACGGTCCCCTCTGTGGTACCCAGCGCGCGCTGGCGCGGCGTGCCATCATTGCCCAGATACACCGGCTGCTTGCCCGACCATGTGCGGAACGTGGCAATCAGCGCTTCATCGACCTGATCGCATACCAGTTCGCTGCGCTTGGTCTGGTCGAGGAAGTCGAGGAAGTGCGCGAGGCGAGGGCGGATCGATTTGAAGCTTGCTGTGTCCTGCTTGGTCACGAGGTAATCGGCAATTGCCTGGGTCACCGGCCAGCCAGCCACATTGTCATATGGCCGTCCGCAGCTGGGGCAGATGGTCTGCCCGCGCTCGCGTTCCAGATAGAACCGGTCTAGTTCGTCCTCGGCGGCTGCGATCTCCGACGTGCGCGTGCTGCGGAATCGGTCGTGTCCGGTATCGGCATCATACCAGGTGATGTAGAGGTTCGGCGATCGAAGGTTTCCGTCTCCATCCCTGAGCCAGTCGAGGCGGTATTTGCCGCGGGAATAGAGTGCATCGTCCTTTTCTGGCATTGGTCTCTCATCATCTTGGCAGCTGCGGCGGAGAGCAGTTCTCCGATGCCGATTGCATTCAGCAGGTCATGTTCTTCGGCGGATAGGCGGATGCCGCGGCCCAATTCGTATTGGCGCGTCCACCTGCGGGAAAGCTGGTGCAGGTTCGTCATGAGGTCACCATTTCGAATAGGGGCCCGGCCGCCATGCGCTGGCAGGCCGCTGGGTTGAGCCAGAGGCATTCGGTGCGGGGGCTGTTTCGGTGTGCACGAGCGTCGATGGTGACGCATCGCCAGCCTGCGAGCATTTCGACGTAGAGATCGGCCGGGTAGCCCGACAGGGCGATCATGGCGTCGCTTGCTCGGCAGGTATCGAGCAATTCGACGTGATCTGCTTCGGTCATCTCGAACGCATAGGTGTGATACCGTTCGCCAGGCTTGCGGCTCTTGGTCGAGCGTGTCTCCGGGAGATACGGCGGGTCGAGGTAGAACAGCGTATCCGAGCCGGCATAACGTTCCAGCAATTCCAGCGCCGGCCGCTGCTCGATATTCACTCCTCGCATGCGCTCAATCACGGCCTGCAGGGCATCGGGCAGATCTGCCCACTCGCCGGCAACGTTGGTTGAACCGCTGGACCCATCTGTGCGGAAGCCGGTCGGCCTATCCATCCGCGCGCCGCCGGTGCCATGAGCCAGGTGCGATCGAACTACCGCACGCCGGGCCCGCTCAACTTCATCGTCAGACGGCTGAAACGCGGCCACATACTCGGCGCGCGCATAGGGGGTGAGCCGCAAAGCGGCCAGCAGCTCGGATGCCCGATTTCCGCGAAGAACCGAAAATAGGTTCACCAGTTCGCCATCGAGGTCGTTGTAGATCTCGTTGTATGAGCGCTCTTTCTGGAGCAGCACCGAGCCGGCCCCGCCGAATGGTTCGACATAGATCCTGTGCTCTGGAAAATGGCCGATGATCCATGGCGCCAGGCGGAACTTGCCGCCAAGCCAGCGCAGGACGGGGCGCGAGGGCTTCATGCTGCCTCCATCGGCGCCGGGCCGCCCAGATATTCGAGTTCCCAGGTCGGGTGGTAGATGTTGGCGAAGCTGTCGCCGTCCATGCGAATGCGCAGATGTGCGCCGCTTGCCCCGGTGATGGTGCCTTCCCGCACCCAGCCTTTCGGTCCCTTATCGCCCGTGTAGCGCACGCGCTGGCCCACCTTCGCGGGCACTTTGTAGGTGTCGCGGATGTATTCGAGGCTCATGCTGCCTCCTGCTGGATGCTCTGCCAGGTTGCCGTGATGCGATCGACGGCGGTGTGGAAGTGGACGGGGTTCTTCTCGATGCCGACGAACTGCTTGCCGGCGCGCAGCGCGGCCACGCCGGTGGAGCCTGTGCCCATGAACGGGTCGCAGATGCGCTCGCCGGCCACGTTGGCCAGGATCTTGGCCATCAGCGGGTCAGGCTTCACGGTCGGATGATTGAAGGCCGCCGTCCGCATTGCGCCGGTCTTGGTCCAGCGGTGCTTATCGTGGTGTTCTCCCTGCGGGTGAAAGCCTGGGTTCCACGCGTGGATGTACGGCTCCATGTCGGCCAGATAGTGCTTGTTGGCCATCGGAGAGGGGTTGGGCTTGATCCAGACGCAAAGCGCGGCGCGGCGGAAGCGCGTGCGCAGATGAGCGAACATGTCCGCCACGATCAGTGCATCATGCTCATCGCGATCATCCTCGACGATTTCAGGTATCAAGTCGCCCAGCTGGTCCTGGTGGCAGAACACCACAACGGCGCCGCTCCACTCTGCGTTGATGATCGAGCGGTCGAAACCACAATCGAGCCCTTCCTCCACAATCCGATTGGCGCCCTCGCGCGTCTTGCGAAAGTTGCCGCCTCCCGAATTGTTGAACGCATAGGGCGGGTCCATCACGTCGGCATCCATGAAGCCGAGCGTTGGCCTGATCTGGTAGGCGTCGCCCAGGTAGAGCGTGGCCGGGCCGATGCGAACGATCGTCGTCACAGCAACCCCTCCCGCCGCAATTCCTCGGCCATCGGCGCCGGCACGCCACCCTGCATCACAGCTTCCGGCTGGCACAGCAGCCGCACCGCAGCGTCCCACCGGCGCCAGAGGCAACGCGTTGCCGCCTCGACCTTGGCCTGGTTGCCTTTGCGCTCGGCTAGCGTGCGCGCCCGGCGGTAGAGCGCCATCTTGCGCCGCCAGGACAGCGGCACCATGCGCCAGTGCTTGCCGCAGAGCAGTTCAGTGCCGGGCTG
>NZ_QBUE01000013.1:0-126604 GCF_003058045.1 Novosphingobium sp. GV079
TCACCGGCCGGCGCCACGTCCAGTTCGTGCAACCCTGGTGGTTTGGAGATCCGTTCTTCAAGTCCACGGGCCTCGAGCTGATCAACCTCCCCCAGATCCTGCCCACCAATCGCCTGACCCCGCCGCGCCCCGGCACGGACGAGCACAAGGCCTGGAGCCGCGTCCACCGTCAAAGCGGATGGGGCAAGCACGCCGCCGATCGCGCCCGCGCCCGCAGCGAGACCTTCCCCGGCATGGCCGACGCCCTGGCCGAACAGTGGAGCAACCTGCTCGACGTTCGCGCCGCCTTTCCGCGCCAGGAGGCGCAAGCCGCATGATCTGCGCCCGCATCACCATTGCGTTAGCCGAAGTCGTTGTATTCATGGATCCGCTTAAGCGCGACAACCTCAGCTGCACGGGAGAAGATAAGTCTCTTTGCGTTGAAGTGTACGCATGCACTCAGGTCGCGGGCGCAAAACGCTCGTTCCGCCAAGCGATATGCGCGTTCCTCAAGAGCACAAAGGCGAGAGATATATGGCCTTTTGATCTGCATGCGCGATTTCCTTCTACATGGGGAGGTTTCGGTTACATCCCCGTACACTCCATTATCGCGCTTGCTTCAGCTACTTCGCTTGCTGCCTGTACCCCTGCCCAGCCCAGCCCGGCCGAGATCCACGCCGCCGACATGATCCGGCGCGGCTATGTCGAGTGGGCCGTGCGCTGCGCCTGGGCGGACGGGCACGAACGGCGCCCGCTCACTTCCGCGCTCCGGCGCTGCCAGATGGACCTTGGCTTGCGCCAATGCGCCCAGGCTGGCGGAGCATGTCAGCATGATTGACGATCTGCCCATGCAGGAGGCCCATGGATTCCAGTTCGTCCAGATCGGCCCGCACCGGCTCTGGCTGGGCGATGCCTATGCCCTGCGCCCGCTGCTGGGCTGGTTCGATGCCGACGTCATCGATCCACCCTACAAGTTCCGCGCGGCCGGCGGCGGCACCTTCCGCGCGCGGCGCCCGCACTTGGACCAGATCCGCGCGGAAAAGCTCGATCAGGGCTTCGATCTGCGGATCATCAACCCGCTCCAGTGCGGTGCCGTCGTGGTGTTCTGTCACAATGATCAGCTGCCGCAGGTGCTGCAACACTGCGCTGGCAGCTTTTCGCGCTTCGTCCTGTGCGTCTGGCGCAAGCTCACACCCATGCCTGTGGCCAACAAACACTATGTGCCCGAGATCGAAACCTATGTGCATGCCTGGAGCCGCGGATATCACCCCGCTGGCGCCCTGGCCGATCTCAAGCGGGTTGTCGAATGCCGATCGCGCGCCCTCAAGGATTTCGGCCACGCCACGGTGAAGCCGGATCTCGTCATGGACAAGATCATGCGCAACGTACGCGGCGCGTCGGTTTGCGATGCTTTCATGGGCACCGGCTCCACTGGCGTGGCCGCGATCCGTGCCGGCAAGCGCTTCGAGGGGATCGAGCACAACCCCCAGCACTTCGCCACGGCGGTGCGCCGCTGCACCGAAGCCTACCTGGCCATGCAGGAGGCCGCGTGAAGGCACCGATCCTGCTGACCGAAGCCGAGGCGGCCGAGCGCCTCAACCTGTGCCAGCGCACCCTGCGCAAGGCGCGCCAGAGCGGCCAATTGCACTATGTCGCGATTGGCCGCGCCGTGCGCTACACCATCGATGATCTCGAATCGTTTGTTGCCACTCTCCGCCAGGTTCAACCGAATTGCCCCAAGCCCCGCACCAACACCAAATCGACCCGGCCGACCGGCAAGGGTGGCGTGATCGTGCCCTTCACGGCGCGCAACCGCCAGCGGTGACCGCGTGAGCGTCTACAAGCCCAAGGGCAAACCGCACTATCACTTCGATTTCGTGTTCAAGGGCCAGCGCTATCACGGCTCCACGGGCTGCGCGTCGAAGCGCGCAGCCGAAGCCTATGAGCGACGCGAGCGGCACAAGGCGGCCCTGCCCGAAGAGCAGCTGCCGCCGATCACCGTCGACGAAGCGAGCGGGCTATACCAGGAACATGCAGAGCATCTGCCAAGCTGGCCGACGATCCGCTATATGCTGAAAGCGCTTGTCGAAGGCCTAGGAAAGTCAAAACTCCTGTCCGCGATCTCCCAGCGCGATCTGCAGATCTATTTCGCCGGCCGCCGCGCCAATTTATCCAACTCCTCGGTCAATCGCGAGATCGAGAACGCGCGCGCCGTCTGGCGCTATGCCAAGGCATCGGAATACGACATCGGCAAGATGCCGAACTGGTCGCAGCTCACCCTGAAGGTGCCGAGCATCGCCCCGCGCGAGCTGGAGATCGAGGAGGAGGCAAGCCTCTTCCTGGCATTGCGCAATGACGTGGCCGATGCGGTGGATTTCCTACTCAAGTCGGGCTGGCGCCGGGCCGAGGTATTGGGCCTGCGCTGGGCAGACATCAGCTTCCCCCGCAAAACGGCCGTCACGCGCATCAAGGGCGGCGACGTTGTGCAACGCCCGCTCACCACCACCCTGATCGAGATCTTGGCGCGCCAGCCCCGTTGCGAAGACGAGGAGGGCGCGCCGTTCGTGTTCACCTATGTCTGCCAGAAAACCCGTGGCGATCGACGCAAGGGAAAGCGCTACCCGCTAACGCCCACTGCCCTGCGCAAGCCCTGGGCCGCCGCGCTGGCCGCTGCCAAGATCGACAACCTGCGCCTCCACGATCTGCGCCACACACGCGGCACCCGCATCGTCCGCGCCACCGGCTCCCTGGCGGCCGCCAAGGAAGCGCTCAAGCACCGCAACATCAAGACAACGCTGCGCTATGCGCACGTGCTGGACGAGGACGTACGCAACGCACTGGATGCGAGCGACTCCCGACATAGTCCCGACCAGCAAAATGAAGAGAAGCGAAAAGCCTAGCTTTTCTGCGGCCCACAGCCGCTTTGACGCTCGCCGTGTAAACGAGATGCTCTACCAACTGAGCTAACCGCCCCCTTGCGGGGAAGCCGGCCTTTGCGGGATTTGGTGGGCAAGGTCAATGGGGTTCACGCGCTGTCGGTCACCCGGAAGGCAAGCCGGGCCATTCCGTGGGCGGGAACGGTAATGCGCCATAGCGGCTGGCCGTTCTTGCGGGTGAGTGGGCGGGATGGGCTGGTCAGGCGCTGGCCCTCGTCCAGCGGGATGGCCAGTTCCACGATGACCGGCTGATCGCGGCCGTTGGTGACGGCGGCGATATGATCGTGCGCACGCGCGTCATCGCGCTGGCGCCCATCGGCCTCGGCCAGGTACACGGCGGTGGCTTCGCCCAGTTCGATGTCGATCTCTTCGCCCACGGCCTTGTCGTCGATACGGCCCTCGCCCACAGGCAGCGTCGTGGCGCCGTGCGGTTCGAGGACCACGACGTGGCCCGCCGGCAGGGCCAGGCCCAGCCCCGCCGCCTTGCGATTGTTCAGCCGAAGCGCCTGGCGCAGAGGCTGGTCTTCATGCTCGTCCAGTTGCAGCGTGCCTTTGTAGAATGGCTGCACCTTGACGGCGCGGCGCTCGGCGAAGGCCACCTGCTTTTGCGCGCGCGGGGCGATCATGGTCGGCAATGGCAGGCGATAGAGCTTGAGATCACCCAGTGCCTCTTGCTGCGCCATGACCGGGGCGCGGCGCTGGGCAGTGACGACGATATCCTCCATCGCTGCTACCGGGGCGGGGGCCATGAACTCCACCATCGGTGGAGGTGGCGGCGGAGGAGGTGGCGGCATCGCCGTCTCGCATGTAAACGACAGCGATTGGTCATCGCCAAACCGATTTTCCCACCCGCGCGTCTGCTTTTCGGGCTTGCCGGCGACCACCGCTGCGGCGGCCCCGGCAAACGCGGTATCGTCGCTGCTCGCCAGCGTGATCCAGGCGGCCAGATCAAGGTGGCGCCCGTCGCGCGCCATGGTCAGGACATAATCCGCCCGCCAATCGAATCCCCAGGCGAGATAGCTGAGCGTGACCCGGCCGTGCATTGCGGCAGGCGCCCTGGTCTGCACCGACAGCGTGGGCTTGGCCACCAGCCCGGCGGGCAGATCGGCATAGCTGATATATTCATCGGGCCAGGCGCAGCGCGCACTGCGGAAACCATCGCGCGTCTGGATCACGGCAGCGCCATCGGGCCCGGAGCGGATCACAGCCTGCTCTTCCACCACCGCGCCACTGCGCGGATCGGTATGGCGCACGATCACCGGGCGGCCAAAGCTGCGGGCATAGAGATTGCGGGCGCCGATCAGGTCAGCGTCGAGATTCTGTTCGGCGACCCCCGCCGGCAACCCACGGACCAGCGCGGTTTCCGCCAGCATGCCTGCCGCCACCCCTTCAAACCGCACGGTGGCTGGCCCGGCGGGCAGGTCCACATCGCGGGTTTCAGTGACGAGGGTATAGCCGCGCAGCCAGCCGCGATCGAATGCCGCATCGGCGGCGCGCCCCGGTTCGCGGTAGATGGTGACGGCCACGCTAGCCGGCGCCGCGGACGTCACTGCCTGCTGCGCCAGGGCCAGGCCGGGCCACAGGGCCATGGCCGCGATCAGAGTGCGCATGATCGCGCCGCTCAATAGCGGGTGTCGATCGCGGCGGTCAGCGTTACCGCGCCGCGCGCCGGCACGGTGACATGCCAGACCCGGCTATCAAGCGAGAGCTGGCGGCCAGGCAGGCTCTCGGCCGAAACGCGGGTATCGTGCCAGCCCTCGTCCAGGCCGTCCTGGACCACGTCAACCTCCACCGGCACGGCGCGGGCGTTGGTCACTTTCCACGCCATCTGGGTGCGCCAAAAGGTCGGATGCTGTTCGATCGTGTAGGTGACCGGCGCCGCATCATTGCGGGTGATGCGCCATTGCGCGGTGCGTTCCCACTCGTCCGCCGTGATCCTTTCGCGCTTTTCGACGGTCGGCTGCACTTTCACATCAAAGGCCGTGCCGGTTTTCAGCGCCAGGTCCGATCCCATCGGCGTGTGCGGCAGCGGGCTTTCGCCCACGAACTGCGGATTGCCGCGCGCGTCGCGCATATAGACGCGCATCGTGCCAGCCGGCAGGGCATCCCCCAGGCCGCCATCCTTGGCCGACGTAAAGGCGAGCACGGTATCGACGCTTTCGCCCTCTTCCGCGCTGTGCTGCCAGCCGTTGCGATATTGATAGACCTTGCGCGCCGGCACCCCGGCCACATTGAGGAAACTCACCTGCTTGGTCTGGGCATTGGCGACGGTGGTGCGCCCGGCCAGCGGATAGACATGGAAATCGCCCAGCGTCTCGCGCCCGTCGGCCCCGCCGGTGCCCATGCGATTGCCGATGGGGCGGCGCGGTGGGCGGACATAGCGATTGCCATCGTCAGCCGCGTTGCCGCCCGGCTGCCCCGCCACCAGCATGACGCGGGCGTTGGGAAAGCCCGTGCCGGTCGTGTTGTTGAGCGTGATCCAGCCTTGGACATCGAGCTTGCCCGCAGTTTCATCGAACAGCGCCACATAATCGGCCTTCCAGCCGAATCCACCCGACAGATAGCGCAAGCCCACCGCGCGCGTGCCGGCGCTGGCCGCATCGAGCGTGACGGACAGCGTCGGGCGGGCGCGCAGGCCGGCAGGCAGGCCAGGGTAGACCACGCGGCCGGGCATATCGCGCAGGATCTCGATCCGGTTGCCGACCTGGACGACGGCGCCATCGTTGTTGGCCAGCACGTGCGCGCGGGTGACCACTTCCTGGCCATCGGGCGCGTTGCGCACCACGCTCACATCCTGGCCGACCGACTTGTCGAGCAGCTTATCGGGCGTCAGCAGGTCATAATCGAAATTCTGTTCCACCACGGCAGCGCCGGGCGCCGACAGAGTGACGGTCTCGGGCCGGATCTGGGCAGAGACATCGGGAAATTCCTGGCGGCTGATGCCCTTGGGCAGATCGATGCGTCGCACGTCTTCGACCAGGGCCATGTCGGCATAGATCGTGAGCGCCACATCACCCTGCGCACTTGCGGCCTCGACCCCATTGCCGTCAGCCATCGCTGGCGCGGCGCCGAGCGCTGACGCCAGAGCCACGCCCAGCGTCGAAACCGTCAACCGTGGCCGCATCGCATTCTCTCCCGCATGGTCCGTGACGGCACGATAACCGATTGTTTCGCTTATACCATCGCCGATCGCACCAGCGCGGCGCAAAACGACGCCCATGCCTCTGCCGCCGCGCTTGAGCCAAACGGCATGCGCGCCTAAAACCTCGGCATGGCCGATGCAGCGCATATCAAGATCAAGCTACAGCTCTATTGCGGCGAGGCGATCGCCATGGGGCCGGGCAAGGCCGACCTGCTCGATGCCATCGCGCGCGAAGGCTCGATCTCGGCCGCCGGGCGCGCCATGGGGATGAGCTATCGCCGGGCCTGGCAACTGGTGGATGTGATGAACCGCTGCTGGCACGGGCCGCTGGTGGAAACCTTTCCCGGCAGCGCCCATGGTGGCGGGGCCAAGGTGAGCGACCTGGGGCAGCGCGTGCTGGCGCACTATCGCGCGCTTCAGGCACGGCTGGCCGGCGATGCCACCTGCGCCGATGCGCAGGCGCTTGCCGGCCTACTGCGGGTCGAACCGCTGGAGCGGCAGGAATAGCAGTCCGGGGAGCAACTACGACAAAAATACTCGCGCTGTATTTGTCCGCGCCCAACTTGAACACTGCCTCCCGGGATTTTCTCGCCGACTTCTCACGCCTGCCAAATCTCGGCGGCAGAAAGCCAAGCATCCACGTCGCCGTAATGCGCCAGGTCTTCGGCCCGATGGGCGATGCACCACGCGATCAATGCTGCAATCGCTTCTTTCTGCTCGACATCAAAGGAATGCACCAAGCGGTTATCGGGGCCATCAAAGGTCAAGTGGGAAACCATCTGAACCGCATACCATTCTCGATCCGGCCAGAAATCGGGCGCCATCGTATATCGCGCCAGAGCCGGCATCAGATAAGCGACACCCTGCACACTGGTAAAACAAACGGGATCCCAGCCCGCATGCCCCAGGTCCGCACGGCGCAAAGCCATGCGCGGACGAGCCTTTAGCTCTTTATCGTGCTCAAGACATTCACAGCAGTGACCAACATCGGTGAAATGAACAGGTCGCTCGATAGGAGCAAAGGCGCCGTCCACCAGTTGCAGAACCTTTTCCGCTTCACCATCCCATGCGAAGCCTGGGGGCAAATCATCAATCTGCCATGTCAGTGTCTCGGCCATGGGAAAGACACATGAATGCCTTCATGCCCAAATACAACGAAGTCATTTCGTGTGAGGCAGGCTCAGCCCCATGCCCCTTGTAGCTGACCTGCGGTCGCCACCTCCCCCACGGTGTGGGGGAGGTGCTTTGGCGTTCAGCCTTCGCGGCGGCGCGGCGGGCCCTTGCGGTGCGGGCGCGGCCCATCGGAGCGGGGGCCATCACCGCGCGGCGGGAAGCCTTCGCGCGGGCGGTTGGGGCCATTGCCCTGGCGGCGGTTGGTGCGGGCCATTTCGCGCGGCGGTTCGCTCGGTTCGATGCGAATGCCGGTTTCATCCTCGGCGCCTTCGCGCGCGGTGCGCTGCAACGCGGCGCGGAAGCGGTCTTCCATCGCCTTGGGCACCTGAAAATAGGTTTCGCTCGGCCCGATGCGGATCGCACCGATCTCGTTGCGGGTGATGTGGCCACGGCGGCACAACAGCGGCAGCAGCCAGCGCGGATCGGCGTTCTGGCGGCGGCCGATATCCATGCGGAACCACGACACGTCGTCAAAGCCCGTGCGGTGCGTGGCCTTGCGGCCTTCCTCGGTCGACAGGTCGATGAGGTCTTCGGGCTGCGGCATGGCCGACCGATAGCTGCGCACCAGCGCCAGCGCGATATCGCGCACTTCCATGCGTTCCATCAGCGTGTCGGCCAGGGCCACGTCATCTTCGAGCACGTCTTCGGCGTCGACCGGGGCCAGCAGCTTTTCGAGCAGGCGCTCGCGGTCACGCTCGCGAATCTGGGCAGCGCCGGGGGCCGGCATCCATTCCGCCTCGATCCGCGCGCGGCGCAGCATTTCTTCCAGGCGGCGGCGGCGCGGATAGGGCACCACCAACACGGCCGTGCCCTTGCGACCGGCGCGGCCGGTGCGGCCCGAACGGTGCTGCAGGGTTTCCGCGTCACGCGGCACTTCCACGTGGACCACCAGGCTGAGCGAGGGAATGTCGATCCCGCGTGCGGCCACGTCGGTGGCCACGCAGATGCGGGCGCGCCCGTCACGCAAGGCCTGGATCGCCTGGTTGCGCTCGTTCTGGCTGTGCTCGCCCGAAAGCGCCACGGCCGCGAAGCCGCGCTCGACCAGCGTGGCATGCAGGCGGCGCACGTTGTCACGCGTGGCGCAGAACAGCATGGCCGTTTCCGCCTCGTGGAAGCGCAGCAGGTTGATCACCGCGTTCTCGATGTCGTTGGGCGAGACGGCGACAGCCTGGTAGCTGATGTCGCCATGGCCCTGGCGATCGTCGATCGTGGAGATGCGCAGCGCGTCGCGCTGATACTGCTTGGCCAGCACCGCGATCGGACGCGGCATGGTGGCCGAGAACAGCAGCGTGCGGCGCTGAGCCGGGGTGGCGTCGAGCAGTTCTTCCAGGTCTTCGCGGAAGCCCATGTCGAGCATTTCGTCGGCTTCATCGAGGACGACGAAGCGCAGGGCCGAAAGATCGAGCGCGCCGCGTTCGAGATGGTCGCGCAGGCGGCCGGGCGTGCCGACCACGATGTGCGCACCATGGTTGAGCTGGCGGCGTTCCTTTGACGGGTCCATCCCGCCAACACAGGTCGCGATGCGCAGGCCGGCCTTTTCATAAAGCCAGGCGAGTTCGCGGCTGACCTGAAGGGCCAGTTCACGCGTGGGGGCAATGGCCAGGGCCAGCGGCGCGCTGGCCGGCGGCACGCCATCGCCAAGGAGATCGGAAGCCATGGCCACGCCAAAGGCAACGGTCTTGCCAGAGCCGGTCTGGGCAGAAACCAGAAGGTCGCGGCCGGCCGCTTCCGCTTCGAGCACGGCGGCCTGGACCGGAGTCGGTTCGGCATAGCCACGGGCGGCAAGGGATTCGGCAACGGCAGCAGGGAGAGATGAAAAGGGCATGAAACTCAACGGGTCTGGGCCGGGCCGCAACGTGGGCAGGGACCGGCTGGGGATATTACACGGGTGTTTATAAGGCCAGACGACAGTGCCACGGCCTCACCACGCGAAGCCCGATATACCATCTCTCGGCCCCCGCCCCCTAGCGGGTTGTTCCTTTCGCCGCCATGACCAAATGCGAAAAATCGCCCTGATCGCGGCAATTCTTCGAAAAACTGCCTATTTCGGCACAATGGTCAGCGGTGGCAGCGGGTGCCAACCCCACGGATTGGGGGAAAACCCGGTCACGCGGCTGCGCACCAGCGACCAGCGCAACGGCCGCGCGATCGGGATGAAGCTGTTGGCCGCCGTGACGGCGGTTTCGGCCTGCGCCAGCAGGGCCATGCGCGCCTGCGGATCGCGCTCTGCCCGGGCCTGCGCGGCCAGGGCATCGCCTTGCGGGCTGCACCCCGCCGGGCTGACCGGACAGGCCACCTGATTGAGGAACCAGGCAGCGCGGGTATAGCGCGCCACGCTGTCGACCAGGCGCAGATCGGCCGAGGCGCTGGCGTCAACCCGTTCCAGGGTCACGCCAATCGTGGCGAAATCGGCCGCCAGGTGCGCCAGGGCCAGCCGCGTGCCCGGGCCATCGGGCGCGGCCACGCGCAGGCGCGGCGCGCCCTGCCCGGTTGCCAACCAGGCCATGACCCGTTGGCGCGCCAGCGCGCGGCGCTGGTCGAGCGTGGTGCCGACCCAGCGCTCACCCACGCTGCCATCGCTATCGGGCACTTCGGGAGAGACCAGCCGCGTCGTGCCGCTCCACCCGCCGATGGCAAAGGCGCCGACCAGGCCATCGCGGTCGATCGCCAGGGCGAGCGCCTCGCGCCGCAGCGGATCGGCCAGGAAGCCCTGCGCGCGCACCACCTGGAGGCCGAACAGCCCCATGACCGGATCGAGTTGCACGTTCCCGCGCGAGAGCATGGTGGTGCCGGCCAGTGGTAGCGAATCGATCGTGCCGCCCAGCGCCACGTCGACCAGCCCATCGTTGAAGCGCTGGGCGGCCACGGACATGCTTTCCACTTCCACGCGCAACGGCCGCACGCTGCGTGAAAAGCCGTCCTGCGCCGGCAGCCCGCGCCGCTCGGGCGGGATGGGAGACAGGCGCGCGACCAGGCCTTCGCGGCGCAGGCCGAGCGGGCCAGACCCGAGCCGAGCCCGCGGCAGCCCCAGTTCGGGCTGGGCCAGCAGGGTCAGGAGATCAGGCAGCGGGGCGGAAAGATCCACTTCCACCACCCGATCGGTCATCACCCGAATCTCGTCGATCGGGGCAAGATCGAGCCCCAGCGCGGTGCCGGCCAGCGCCTTTTGCGCGCGGCGCAGCGCGGCGGCAACGCTGGGCGCATCGATCGCGGTGCCATCGGGCCAGGTGCCATCGCGCAGGCGAAAGATATAGCTCAACCCGTCATCGGTCACGATCCAGCGTTCGGCAATGGCGGGCACCACGCGGCCTTGCGCGTCAAAGCCCACCAGCCCTTCGACCGTGGCGGCACGCAAGACCTGCGCGGCCGGCGTGGGACGCGGCGCGGCGGTTTGAAAGGCGCTGTCGTCACCCGCCAGGGCCACCGGCAGGGCGCCGCGCCGATCGCCCCCGCAACTGGCCAGCATAAGGGCGACACCGGGCAAAAGCACCGCCGCAGCGCGGCGCAGATGGCAAGACGGGGGAGCCATGTCCCTTGCCTAGCAGATCAGCCGTGGCAGGCCAGCAAAGATGCCGGCGCCGGCGATTTCAGTATTTCAGCAGCAGCGCCAAGCCGAACGCGTCACAGCTTGCGCAGGCGCTTGCCCTCTGGCTGGGCGAGCGGCGGCCGGACATAACGCGGCGCGTAATCGTCAGACGGCTGCGTGGCCACTGGCTCGCGTGCCAGCTTGGGATCGATCTGTTCGACAAAGGCAATGCCAAAGCGGGTATCCTGGACCCAGGCCACCACACCTTCGACCCAGCCGATATGGCGCAGGTTGGCCTCAAGCCGCATGCCCCGCACCACGCGCAGCGCGCCTTCGGCCATCATCCCGCCGGCCGAAAGATTGCGCACGCGCACGCGATGCTCACCGTCCTGGCCGTCTAGGCGCAAGTCGGCCATCAGGAAAAGGCTGTCACGCCCCAATTGCCGATGGTCGATATCAGTCACCGTCAGGTTCCGTTTCCAACAAGGTGGGCCAAGCGGCATGGGCCCGGCGCTATGTGGCTGCCAGCGAGCAGCTTGCGCCGCACCTGCCACCTTTCGCACCGGTCCATGTGCAAAGGGATAAACGAAAACGGCAAAGAAATCTTTAAATTTCCCGCTCGCAGCGGCAAAAAGCCCCGTGCCATCGGGGGACAGCGGCCTTGGCGGTATTTACCGCAATGCCGATGGCGCGGCTGCGCGGCCATCATGGGCTGGGCAGGACCACCTTGGCCCTGCCGGCGCCATCACATATCGCGCGAGATCTTTTCGCGACGCTCGTGCGCCTGCTGCGCTTCCACCGTCATCGTCGCGATCGGGCGGGCGATCAGGCGGCCAAGGCCGATCGGCTCCCCGGTCACTTCGCAGAAGCCATATTCGCCTTCGTCGATGCGGCGCATGGCCGAATCGATCTTGGCAATCAGCTTGCGCTGGCGATCGCGGGTGCGCAGTTCGATGCCCCAGTCGGTTTCGCTTGATGCGCGATCGTTGAGATCGGGTTCACGCAGCGGACCATCCTGCAGGGCCGAAAGCGTGCCGGCCGAGGCCGACAGGATCGACTTCTTCCACTCGAGCAAAAGGCGCCTAAAATAGTCGAGCTGCTGCTCGCTCATATAGGGTTCGTCGTCATTCGGAACGTAATCACCCGGCATGGCCCGGCGGGCCTTTGCCAACACGTCAATTTCGTCACCCAGAACCCCAGCCATCCGGCCCTCCGTGTTGCGCCTTCCGACCACCAGGGCCAAAACGCGCCGCGATCGGCGCGACCAGCCCCCGGCTTGCCGCGCCTATAGGCAGGCAGGAAAGGGCGCACAAGCACTTCCTCAACGCTATGTCACATTGCAGCTGAACCTTTGTGAAACAGCGGCATCGTACATTTCGCGGATAAAGCGGCGCCCGCGCGGGCACGGCCGCAATCATGCTTAACGGTTTGTTGACCTTAATTGGCGAGCCTTGCCCTGCCACCCGATGGGGAAAGGCAGATTCGCACAGGGGGAACCAAGGACCATGCCGCACGCGCAACCACCGATCACGCTGGTGCCATCCGCACCGCTTCATGCCGGCCATGCCGCAGCCGACCGCGCCGACAGCCTGATCGCCGCCTGCCTCGCCGCTGCCGCGCAGGGTGACAGCCACGCGTTTTTCGATCTGGGCGTGGCCTTTTCCACCGGCAGCTATGGTGCCGATTGCGATCTGGTCGAAGCGCACAAGTGGTTCAACCTCGCGGCCGTGGCCGGCCATGACGATGCTGCCCGCGCCCGCGCCGATGTGGCCGAGGAAATGAGCGCGCGCGATATCGCCGAAGCCCAGCGCCGCGCCCGCGAATGGATGCGCGCCGCAACCCGCCACGCCGCCTAAATTTCAGGCTGCCTGATCGCGGCGCCTAGCCCTTGCGATAGGGCGTGTGCCCGGCCAGTTCGAACTGGCCCTGCTCTATCCCGGCGCGCTCGCGCACCAGGAATTCGGCCACCGCGGCGCGAAATCCGCGATCGGCGATATAGTGCGCCGACCATGTCTGCACCGGTTCATAGCCGCGTGCCAGCTTGTGCTGCCCCTGCGCCCCAGCTTCCACCCGGCGCAGCCCCATGGCGATGGCGGCATCGATCGCCTGGTAATAGCACAGCTCGAAATGCAGAAACGGCTTTTCCACCACAGCGCCCCAATAGCGGCCGTAGAGCGTATCGCGCCCGATAAAATTGAGCGCTCCGGCGATCGGCTCGCCATCCTCCAGCGCGAGCACCAGCAAGACCTTGTCGGCCATGGTCTGCCCGATCAGGTCGAACGCGGCGCGGGTCAGGTACGGCCGCCCCCACTTGCGCGCGCCGGTGTCCTGATAGAACACCCAGAACGCGTCCCAGTGGTCGGCCGTGATGGCAGCGCCGGTCAGCGTCACGATCTCCACACCGGCCTGGGCAGCGGCGCGTTCCTTGCGCAGGTTCTTGCGCTTGGCCGAAGACAGCGCGCCAAGAAAATCGTCGAACGTGGCATAGCCGCGATTTTCCCAGTGGAATTGCAGGTCTGAGCGCAAGAGCCAGCCGGCTTCCTCGAACAGCGGCACCTGTTCGGGTGCAAGGAACGTGGCATGGGCCGATGACAGGCCGTTCTGGTCCACCAGTGCCTCGGCCGCGCGCAACAGGGGGAGCGCCAGATCGGGGCGGCCGGCACACAACAGGCGCGGGCCGGTGGCCGGCGTGAACGGCGCGGCGATCTGCAGCTTGGGATAATAATCCCCGCCCGCGCGCTGCCAGGCATCGGCCCAGGCGTGATCGAACACATATTCGCCCTGGCTGTGCTGCTTGAGATAGGCCGGCAGCGCCGCCGCCGGACGGCCTTCGGCGTCGTCGATCAGCAGCGGCAGCGGCGTCCACCCGCTGCGCCCGCCGACCGAGCCGGATTCCTCAAGGAGGGAGAGGAACGCGTGGGACATGAAGGGATTGCCATCCCCGATCAGGCGATCCCAATCCGCCGCCGGGATATTGCCCACCGCGCCTTCCACGCGTGCGGTCAGCGTCATGGCGCCGCCCGCCTCACGCCGCTGGCGCCGCCAGCAGAACCGGGCCTTCGGCAATCGGCGCATCGGCATAGGTTGCCGCCCGGCTGGCATCATCGGGCGTGCGCACGGTCCAGGTCAGCACCGGAACGCCCCGGCGCCGGGCCAGGCGCACCACAGGATTGGCAATATCGGCAATGTCATAGGCCAGGAATTGGGGACGCGCGCGCCACAGCGCAAGATGCCTCTTGAGGCGGGCGAGCAAGGTGCGCCGCCCTGCCTCGGTCACCACCAGGCCATGCACCACGTGCGGGGAATAGCGGCGAAACCAGGCGGCAACGCGCGGATCGAAGCTCATTACCGCCACGGGCCCGCGATAGCCTTCAAGCAGGCGACGCACCGCCAGGCACAGCGGCGCGATGCGCTGCGTGGGCGCGGATTTCACTTCGATCAGGAGGGGCACGCGGCCATCGATGCGGTCGAGCAACAGCCGCAGGCCAGGGATCGTTTCACCCGACACCGCCGTGCCGGTTTCATCCAGCAGGGTCATGCCAGCAAGGTCTGCGGCGGTGTGGTCGGCCAGGTTGCCGCCCTGCCCGGTCAGGCGATCGAGCGCGCGGTCGTGGAATACCACGACCTGCCCATCGCGGCTGCGCTGCACGTCGCATTCGATGCCAAAGCCGCGCGCAATGGCAGCGTCGGCTGCGGCCAGCGAGTTTTCCGGCACACCCGGGCCATGCAGCCCGCGATGCGCATAGATGGCCTCGCGCAGCCAGCCGGCGCGGGCCGCTGCCCGCGCCGGCAGGAGGAAGCGATCAATGAGCGCGAACAGCAAAGATAGCATCGATTTCCACCGCAGCGCCCAACGGCAGCACCGGCACGCCCACGGCGCTGCGGGCATGGCGGCCAGCATCGCCGAACACCGCCTGCATCAGTTCCGAGGCGCCGTTGGCCACCTTGGGCTGATCGGTGAAATCGCCGGTCGAATTGATGAACGCGCCCAGCTTGACCACCTGCTCGATGCGGTCGAGCGAGCCCAGGGCAGCCTTGGCCTGCGCCAGCAGCATCAATGCGCAGGCCTTGGCGGCAGCGGCGCCCTGTTCCAGGCTGACGTCTTCACCCAGGCGGCCGGTCACCAGCGCGCCATCAATGAACGGCAGTTGCCCCGAAACGTGCAGCAGCCCGCCCGCGAGCACGGTGGGCACATAGGCCGCCACCGGCGCTGCGGCCTGCGGCAGTTCCAGGCCCAGTTCGGCCAGGCGGGCATCGATCGAAACAGTCATTCTCACACACTCCAGCAAACGCGAAAAAATGGTCAGGCGGCCTCGTCCAGCCGGGCCATCAGCCAGGGCAGCGCATGGTCCCAGGTATCGATCCGCGCATGGGCGTGGCCAGCCTTGTGCGCACAATCGATATGCGGGGCGAGCAAGGGCTCTCCGCACAAGTGCAGGCGGATCACCTCGGGCGTCAATTGCGCGGCGGAATGGTGATGCTGGGGCAGATCGTCGATGAACACCGCGCGGGTGGGGTTGTATTCATCGAGAATGGCCTTGAGCGCCGGCCCTTTCGGCCCCTGGTTGGTAAAGACGCGGGCGTTGATGCCCACGCCTTCGAGTTGCGCGGTGCGGGCGTCGCGATAGCTGTGGCCCAGATTGGTCAGGATCACGAAGTCGGCGCGGCCGGCCAGCGCGCCTACAGCCTCCACCGCGCCGGCGATGGCCGGCTGCGTGTGCATCTGCGTGTTGAAGAACAGGTCGAGCAGGCGCCAGATCTCGCGCGATTCCACCCCGCGCCCGTCATGGACATAGCGCATGGCCTTACCGAAATCATTGCTTTCCATCACGAAATCGATGTCGTGGTTGGCTTTGAGCCAAGCCTGGAACGGCGCCACCATGTGCAGCAGCACTTCATCGCAATCGCTGATCACCAGCGGGCGGCTCATACCAGTTTCTCCCGTGCGGCGGCCAAGGCCTGAGGGCTTATATCGAGCGCGTCGGCCGCGGCAACAAGGTCAGGCTCGTAAGACAGCAGGAAATCGAGCACCCCGCCCAGCACCGCGTTCTGCCCGGCCGGATCGGCGAGCCCCGCGCGCAAGGTTTCGGGCGTCATCCCGCTCAGAGCCAGGAAGCGTTCGGCGCGCTGCCCGTCGGCCAGCACCCAGCCGAGCGCGGCCAGCGCCAGATCCTGCGGATCGGGGACGGGGGACGAGGGTTCGCGGATGATTGTCAGAGCCTTTCGAGGTCAATAGAGCAGCGCAGGCGGCGGCCGTGCCGGACCGCGCAATAGAGGTGTTCCGTGGCAAAAAGAATTCTGGTTGTCGAGGACAACGACCTCAACCGCAAGCTGTTCTGCGATCTGCTGGTGGCCAATGGCTTTACCGTCGAGCCGGTAGCCGACGGGCGCGAGGCACTCGACCGTGCACGCCAGTTCGTGCCGGGGCTGGTGATCATGGATATCCAGCTGCCCAACGTTTCGGGGCTGGAACTGATCGAGGCGCTCAAGGCCGATCCGGTGCTGCGCCAGATCCCGATCCTGGCCGTCACCGCCTATGCCGGCAAGGGCGACGAGGAACGCATTCGCGAGGCCGGCGCCGAGGGCTATCTGGCCAAGCCGGTGTCCATCAGCCCGTTCATGCAGGCGGTGATGAAACTGATTTAGCCTGGTTGCTTTTCGTCGCCCCGGACTTAATCCAGGGCCCCGCTTGTTTTCTCGCCCCACCAGGAAGCGGGACCCCGGGTCAAGCCCGGGGTGACGAATGTGTTTTCCAATTATGCCCCCGCTTTCCCACGGCCACCGCGCAGGAAATCGGCCTCATCGCCCGTTCAGGCTTGACAGGGCAGGCCACAGGCCGCTTTTCCGCCGCAATGTTCTGGCAGGGGCACCGCCCTGCCCCACGGAGTTAGAGAGACGATGGACCGCCCCGCCACTGCCGCCAAGATTGCCGAGCTGATCGAGCCCTTCAACAAGAAGGGCGTGGCCATCACCGATGCCACCACCTTTGCCGGCGACCTGGAGTGGGACAGCCTGACGGTGATGGATTTCGTCGCCGCGATCGAGGACGAGTTCGACATCATCATCAGCATGAATCAGCAGGCCGAGATCGAAACCTATGGCCAGCTGATCGACGCCGTGACCAAGCTGCAAGGGTAAGCACCCCCATGACCGACCTGTTTTCCAAGTTCGACGGCCTGATCGAACAGCGCCGCGCGCTGCTGTCCACTGGCGTCACCGATCCGTTCAACCTGGTGATGGAAAAGGTGATCTCGCCCACCGTTGCGGTGTGCAACGGGCGCGAGACGATCCTGCTGGGCACTTACAACTACATGGGCATGACGTTCGACCCGGACGTGATCGCCGCTGGCAAGCAGGCGCTTGATGAATTCGGTTCGGGCACCACCGGCAGCCGCGTGCTCAATGGCACGTATGCCGGGCACCGCGCCGTGGAAGACGCGCTCAAGGATTTCTATGGCATGGACCATGCCATGGTGTTCTCCACTGGCTATCAGGCCAACCTGGGCATCATCAGCACGATGGCCGGCAAGGGCGATTACATCGTGCTCGACATCGACAGCCACGCCTCGATCTGGGACGGCTGCAAGATGGGCGATGCCGAGGTCGTGCCGTTCAAGCACAACGATATCGAGGCGATGGAAAAGCGCCTCAAGCGCATTCCCGAAGGCGCGGGCAAGCTCGTCGTGCTCGAAGGCGTCTACTCGATGCTGGGCGATATCGCCCCGCTCAAGGAGATGATCGCTGTTGCCAAGGCCCACGGCGCCATGGTGCTGGTGGACGAAGCGCACTCGATGGGCTTCATCGGCCCCAATGGGCGCGGCGTGGCCGAAGACCAGGGCGTGCTCGACCAGGTCGATTTCGTGATCGGCACCTTCTCCAAGTCGGTCGGCACCGTTGGCGGCTTCTGCGTTTCGAACCATCCCAAGTTCGAAATCCTGCGCCTGGTGTGCCGTCCCTATGTCTTCACCGCTTCGCTGCCGCCCAGCGTGGTGCACACTGCCAGCACATCGATCCGCAAGCTGATGCATGCCGCCGACAAGCGCGCGCATCTGTGGGAAAATTCCAAGACCCTGCACGCTGGCCTGACCCAGCGCGGCTTCAAGCTGGGCACGGCAACGCCGCAAAGCGCGATCATCTCGGTGATCATGCCCGATCTGGAACGCGGCGCGGCGATGTGGGAAGCGCTGCTGCATGAAGGGCTCTATGTGAACCTGGCGCGCCCGCCGGCAACGCCAGCGGGGATGACCTTGCTGCGCTGCTCGCTCTGCGCCGCGCACAGCGCCGAGCAGGTGCAGACGATCATCGGCATGTTCGAACGCGCCGGCAAGGCGGTGGGCATCATCTGATGCGCCGGGCAATTGCCAATCTGGCTGGGGCGGGCGCTGGCGCGCTGGCCCTGGCGCTGATGCTGTCGGCGTCGCCGGCATTGGCGGCGCAGGCCGGGCAGCCGGCCGTGCCCGCCCCGGCGCCCAGCGTCACCGTCGCCGTGGCGCCGATCGGCCCGACCGCGATGGTGACCGAGCCCTGCACGCCCAGCCGGGTCGGTGGCTATGACTGGGGCAACCTGTGCCGCTATCAGAAGGCCGATCGCCAGGTGCCGCAACCGCTGCGCGCGGTGTTCATCGGCGATTCGATCACCGAATGGTGGCTGACCACCGCCCCGGCCATGTTTGCCGGCGGCATCGTCGATCGGGGCATTGCCGGGCAGACCAGCCCGCAGATCCTGCTGCGGTTCTATCAGGACGTTGTGCGCCTGCGCCCGCGCGTGGTGCACATCATGTGCGGCACCAACGACGTGGCCGGCAACACCGGGCCGACCAGCCCGGATGAATATGCTGCCAACGTGCTGGCGATGGTCGATCTGGCCAAGGCCAATGGCATTGCCGTGGTGCTGGGCAGCGTGCTGCCCGCCGGCGGTTTCAACTGGCGCAGCGAGATGAAGCCGGCCGCACAGATCGCCGCGCTCAATGCCTGGCTCAAAGACCTCGCCCGTGCCCGCGGCCTGGCCTATGCCGACTACTACAGCGCGATGGCCACGCCCGAAGGGGCGATGAAGCCCGGCCTGTCGAGCGATGGCGTCCACCCCAATGCCGCCGGCTATGCCGTGATGGAGCCGATCGCCCGCGCTGCCCTGGCCGAGGCAGAAAAGCCGCGCTGACACACCTGCCGTTCCGGCAGATCTGCCTGGACGAAAATTGGACACTTGTCCTACCCCCGCCCTATCTGCTTAGATCACAGATAGGGCGGCACAGGGGGTGCCGCGCGATGTGCGAGGTGCCCGCATGCATTCCCTTCGCCTGATTTCGCTGCTGGCCGGTTCGGCCCTGGTGGCCAGTGCGGCGCACGCCGCGCCCGCGCCGGTGGCCGATACCGTGCTGCTGCACGGCCAGATCCACACTATCGACGCGCAGGGCAGCGTTGCCCAGGCGATCGCGATCAAGGATGGGCGCATCGTCTATCTGGGCAGCGACGCCGGGGCCAAGGCGATGGCCGGCCCGGCCACCCAGACCATCGACCTCAAGGGTGGCGTGGTCATGCCCGGCCTGATCGATGGGCACATGCACCCGCTGGAAGGCGGCGCCGGCCTGCTCGCCTGCGACCTGCAGTACAAGCGGTTGACCGTGCCGGAATTCCAGGCGGCGCTATCGGCCTGCGCGGCCAAGGATGGTGACGCGGCCAGCGACGGCAAGTGGCTGATCGCGGTGCACTGGTTCCAGCAGGAAATGCAGCCGCTGGGCGTGGACATGACCAAGGCGATGCTCGATGCGCTGCCCACGCGGCGGCCCGTGGCGGTGTTCTCCTCGTTCGGGCATTCTGCCCTGGTCAACAGCAAGGCGCTGGCGCTCGCCGGTATCGATGCCAAGACGCCCGATCCGGTTGGCGGTGCGATCCACCATGATGACAAGGGCGCGCCCACCGGCCTCTTGGAAGACGCCGCGCAAGACCTGGTGCGCAAGCTGGTGCCCACCCCCACCCCGGCAGACGATGTGGTCGCCGCGCGCGCCGCCCTTGCCGCGATGGCAGCGCAGGGCGTGACCACGTTCCTCGATGCCGATGCGCCGCGCGAATCGATCCATGCCTTTTCCGTACTGTCCAAGGCCGGGGAATTGACCGCGCGCGGCCATTTCGCGCCGCACATCGCGCCCGAGGAAGGCCCGTCTCCCGAACCGGCCCTGGCCCGCATTGTCGAATGGCGGCGCGCCTATGACCAGGGCGCGGCGCAGGTGCAGCCCACGATCATGGTGCGCACGATCAAGCTCTACATGGATGGGGTGATCACCGCCCCGGCCTTTACCGGGGTGATGCTGCAACCCTATCTGGAAAACCACGGCACGCCGGAAAAGCCCGATTGGCAGCCCGGCATGAACAAGGGGCCGGCGCCCTATTTCCCGCCTGCCGTGCTGGCGCCACTGCTGGAGCGCATCACCGCACTGGGCTTTGACCCGCACATGCACGCCGATGGCGATGGCGCGGTGCGCATCGCGCTCGACGCCGTGGCGGCCCTGCGCAAGAGCCAGCCGACGCGCGACGTGCGCCCGGCGATCGCCCATGACGAGATCGTCGATCCCACTGATTTCCCGCGCTACAAGGCACTGGGCGTCACCCCGGTGCTATCGTTGCAATGGGGCAAGCAGGCCGCTGATACCGTGGCCGGCGCCAAGGATTACCTCGGCCCCAAGCGCTATGCCTTCATGGAGCCTTCGGGCCTGCTGGCCAAGGCCGGCGCGCGCATCACCTTTGGCAGCGACTGGCCGGTCGATCCGCTGAACGAATGGTTTGCCCTGAAAGTGGGGGTAACCCGGCGCAACGATCCCTCGGCGGGGCCGGAATACAGCCAGCCGCTATCGGGCGGACCGCCGCTGTCGGTGATGCAGGCAGTGCGCGCGGCCACGATCAACGCGGCCTGGTCGCTACGCGCCGAGCATCAGGTGGGCAGCCTGGAACGCGGCAAGTTTGCCGATCTGATCTGGATCGATCGCGATATCTTTGCCGGCAACCCCGATGCCATTGCGCAAACCCGGGTGCTGCTGACCATGGTGGGCGGCAAAGTGGTCTATCGCGCCCCCTGACAACCTCGAACCGGCAACGCGGGGGCGTGAACCGCCCCCGCGTTGCCCCTCGTTCAATCTGCCGCGCGGTAGATCACCGGGGCGATGTCGGTGAAATTGGCCACATCGCCCAGCACTTGCGGCGTATCCGGGCTGGCCAGCGCAGCATCGATCGCCGCCTGGCTGGAAAAGCGCAGCAGGACCGACGCTTTCCACGGCTGGCCGCCCGCCGGAAACAACACTTCGGCCCCGGTAAAGCCGTGCGGGGTCCACAGCCGCTCCACCAGCGGGATATGCGTGGCGGTATAGTAGGCGGCATCGAACCGCGCGCCTTCGTGCGTGGGATAGCTGACGATCAACGTGGCCATGGCATTTCTCCTGTCAGTGGTTCTGATTGTGGTTCTGGTTTCAACGCATCACTTGTCGGGCACCGGCACGGGGGTTGCCGGCACCAGGTTGCCGCCGGCATCGTGCCATCCCTCAATCCCTTCGGCCAGCCAGCGTACGCCCGCAACGCCGCCCAGCGCCAGGCGCCGGGCGGCGTTCCAGCTCATCCAGCAATCGGCGCGGCAGAACAGCACGATCGGCGCAGCCGGATGCTGGCGGCGGAAGGCTGCAACCTGTGTGGTCAGCGCCTGCCACAGCAGCGGATCGGGCGGGGCGCGGCCGGTTTCCGGGTACCACAGGGCGCCGGGGATCGTCTCGTGCGGGGTGGCCAGCGTCCAGGCACCGCTGGCACCATCACGATGCGCGCCTTCGGCCGGCAAGACATCGATGAACAGCGCTGCGCCGGGCGCCAGCTGCCGCGCCTGCGCCAACGGGATTGCGCTGGCTGGCGCCGGATCGCGGTCCACCGGCGCGCGGAACGCCGCGTTGCGATAGCCCTGGGCATCGAACGGCGTGGCCTGTTGCGCCCAAGCTGGCGAGAGGATCGGCGCGGCCGTCATGGCCAGCACCATCCCTGCCCACGGGATGCGACGCAGTGCTGCGATCATTCTCTCCCATCCCTTGCCCAAGCTGGCCCTCGATCTTGGCCTATGGTGCAATTGTAGAATGCTGCCCGATCAAGGCAAATGGTGCCTTGGTATGAAGCGCCCTGCCCTCCTCGTGCCGATCATGGCTTTGCTGGCAAGCACCACGCCGGTTGCCGCCGCCCCTACGCCGGGCTTGGTGGCCGATCCGCTGGCCTCGCCGATGTGGGACAATCACGCCGCGTGGCTGCTGGGCAAGGCGCCGGTGCGGTTTGACCCGGCGGTGATCGTGACCATGCCCGATGTGACGGAAAACCAGCATGTTTTCCCCGTTACCGTCGATGCCCGCGCGCTGGGCAAGGTGCAGCGGATCGTCGTGCTGATGGATCTGAACCCCTTGCCCGTGGCGATCGATTACCAGCCCCAGGGCGCGCTTCCCTATGTCAGCCTGCGCATCAAGCTGGACCAGCGCACGCCGGTGCGGGCGCTGGTGCTGACCGCCGATGGCGTGTGGCACGTGGGCGGGCGCTGGATCGATGCGGCGGGCGGTGGTTGCTCGGCCCCGCCGGTCAGCCGGGTCAAGGGCGATTGGGCGCAGCATCTGGGCGAAATGCGCGGGAAGCTGTGGCACGAGGCCGCCGATACCCGCCTGCGCGTAAGCGTGCGCCATCCGATGGACACCGGCTATGTCGACAATATCGCCGCCTACAACATCGAGACGATGCAGGTGCGTGGCGCAGATGGCGCGGCGCTGGGCACGATGACGATCAACGGCTCAGTATCCGAAGACCCGGCATTCACCCTGCTCTTGCCGCCCACGCAGGCCGGGTCGGTCAGCATCCATATGGCCGACAGCAACGGTCGCACGTTTGACGGCAGGCTGGCACCATGACGCTATCGCGCCGCGCGGCCCTGGGCCTGCTTGCCGCCGCACCAGTGGCATTGTCGGCGCGCATGGCCCGGGCGGAAACCTTTGCCGGTCGCTATGCCTATGATCCCCAGCCGATCGGGCCCGGCATCTGGCTGGTGCGCGGGGCGGACGAGGCCATCGTGTTCGGCAATGGCGGCGCCATCGCCAATGCAGTGATCATGGCCTGCCCGCAAGGCGGGGCCGTGCTGTTCGACTGCGGCCCGTCGCTGCATTATGCGCAAGGGCTGGCCGCCGTGGCGGAAAAGCTGTGCCACGGCCCTGTGCGGCGTGTGTTCCTCAGCCATCTGCACCCCGATCATGCCCTGGGCACGGCGGCGTTCGATCCGGCGATCGTGGCCGCACTGCCCGCCACGCGGACCGAATTGGAGCGGGACGGCAATGGCTTTGCCGATGCGATGTATCGCATCCTGGCCGACTGGATGCGCGGCACTGCCGTGGCCCTACCCGGTGCGACAGTCGTTCCCGGGCCAATCGAGATTGCGGGCCGGCGGCTTCAGGCCATGGCGCTCAAGGGGCATTCCGATGGCGACTTGGTGCTGGTGGACGAGGCGAGCGGCACGATCCTGGCCGGTGACCTGGTGTTTTACGATCGCGCCCCGGCCACGCCCGATGCCAACCTCGCGGCCTGGCGCGAGAGCCTCACGACACTGGCCGCCCTGCCCCATCACCAACTCGTGCCCGGCCATGGCCCGCTCGATCCCAGCGGGACGGCGGCCATCGCCCAGACCCGCGACTGGCTCGATTGGCTGGAGCAGGCGCTGAACCAGGCGGTCGCGCAAGGCCTCGACATGACCGAGGCGGGATCGCTGCCAATTCCCGACCGCTTCGCCACGGTGAAGCTGGCGCGCTATGAACTGCAGCGATCGGTGGCGCACTTCTATGCCGGCATCGAGGCGCAGCGCTTGCCGCGCATCGACGCCGGCAGTGGCAACGGAAACGGCTGACAAGCGACGTTTTTGCAGGAATAGTGCGGCCCTGACCAATTTGGTGGGGGCACCATCATGAAACGTATCGCACGTCATCGTCTTCTGGCGCAGGCACTGGGGCTGAGCTTGGGCATCGGGCTTGGCCTCGCCAGCGTGCCGGCCCAGGCCGAGGATTTCCGCGTCACGCTGCCGGCAACGGCCAAGAATGCGCCGGTCGATGGGCGGGTGCTGGTGATCCTGGCGGCCAAGCCCGATCCGCAGCCGCGCGAACAGGTCAAGGCCGACTATGATTCCGCGCAGGTCTTCGGCGTGACGGTCGATGGCCTCAAGCCCGGTGACAGCACCACGGTGGGCAGTGGGGTGCTGGGTTTTCCCACGCTCGATCTCAAAAGCGTGCCAGCCGGGCGCTATACCGTGCAGGCCGTGCTGCACCGCTATGACACCTATCATCTGGGCAATGGCAAGACGGTGAAGCTGCCCGCGCCGCGCGGCGCCGGGCAGAATTGGCGGGCAGAGCCGGGCAACCTGTTCAGCACGCCGCAGACGGTCGATTTCGATCCGGCCAGGCTGGGCACGATCGCGTTGACGCTCGACAACGTGAATCCGCCGATCACCCCACCGGCTGACACGCCCTTTGTGCGCCATTTCAAGATGCGCAGTGCGCTGCTGTCAAAGTTCTGGGGCAGCGACATCTATCTGACCGCGCACGTCCTGGTGCCGCGCGATTTCGACAAGCATCCCGAGGCGCACTTTCCGCTGATGATCTTCCATGGCCACTTCCCGGCCGATTTCGGCGGCTTTCGCACCACGCCACCCGATCCCAACCTGAAATGCGAACGCAGCGAACGCTTCAACCTGCCCTGCTACAACCGCACCGAGCAGGAAGAGGCCTATGCGTTCTACAAGCAGTGGATCGGCGATGCCTTCCCCCGCTTCCTGGCGGTGGAGATCGACCATTCCAACCCGTATTACGATGATTCCTATGCGGTGAATTCGGCCAACCTCGGGCCCTATGGCGATGCCATCACCCACGAACTGGTGCCGGCGATCGAGAAGAAGTTCCGCGGCCTTGGCCAGGGCTGGGCGCGGTTTCTCTATGGCGGGTCGACCGGCGGGTGGGAATCGCTGGGCGTGCAGATCAAGTACCCGGATGATTACAACGGCGCCTTCGCCGCCTGCCCCGATCCGATCGATTTCCGCCAGTTCATGCTGACCGACATCTATGCCGACAAGAACGCCTATGCCTATGAAGGGCCGTTCGGGCGGGTGGAACACCCCGGCAAGCGCGACTGGCTGGACCATGTGCCTTACACCATGGAGATGGAAAACCGCCTGGAACTGGTGCTGGGCGACAAGAACCGTTCCGGCGGGCAGTGGGATATCTGGGAAGCGGTGTTCTCACCCATGGCGGCCGACGGCTATCCGCAGCGCTTGTGGGACAAGCGCACCGGCGTGATCGATCCCAAGGTGGCCGCCTATTGGCGCGACAACTATGACCTGCGCCATATCCTGGAGCGCGACTGGCCAACCCTGGCGCCCAAGCTGCAGGGGAAGCTGCATATCTATGTCGGCACGATGGACAATTACTTCCTCAACAACGCCGTCTATCTGATGGACGATTTCCTCAAGAAGAGCGATCCGCCCTATCGCGGCGTGGTCGATTATGGCGACCGGGCCGAGCATTGCTGGAGCGGCGACCATACCCAGCCCAACGCGATTTCGCGGCTGCGCTATCACACGTTCTACCTGCCCCAGATCCTCAAGCGGATCGCGGAGACCGCCCCCGCCGGGGCCGACCTCAAGAGCTGGCGCTATTGAACCAAACCGGACGGGCGCGACGCAAAAGCGCGCGCCCGTCCAGCTCGATCAGCCCGGCTCGATCAGTTGATCGTGATCTCGCCGTTGACCGCGCGGTATTCCTGCGGGCCGATCAGATGCCGATGGGCAATGCGGATGGAATGCAGCGCGGCATCGATTTCGCGCCGCCAGTGATCGAGAAAACCACCCAGGCGCGGGAAGCGCGGGGCAAGATCATATTGCTGAAACGCAAACATCTGGAGCAGCGCCGGGTGATCGGGCATGTAATAATGCACCTCGATCGTGGTCAGGCCATAGCCGGCAAGTTGCTCCAAGAAACCACTGCCAATCTGCTCAGTATTCGCTCCACCACGCGCCATGCCTTCCCTCCGCCAAAGCAAGGGGCCTGGCCCACCGCAACGCGGTCAGGCCCCGGGACAGCCTGAAGATCCAACACGGTGAACTTGGCACGTCGTGCGCCGCAGTCAAGACGGGGGCTTAACCGCTGCGGCGTTTACGGCTGGGTGAGAATGGCCTTTTCGCAGCGTTCCATCGCCGCATTCTTGGCGCCGCCGCCGCCCAACAAGGTTGCAGCTGCGAAGCCGGCCACGACCAGCACGACAAAGCCCGCCGTGACCAGGCCGAGGTACTTGTCGATGAAGCGCTTGATCGGTGCACCGAACAGGCGGAACAGCACGCCCACGATCATGAAGCTGATCGAGCGCGACACCACGCTGGCCAGGAAGAAGGGCAGCAGCGGCATGCCAATGAACCCGGCGGTGATCGTCAGGAGCTTGAAGGGGATCGGGGTCGCGCCCTTGAGCACGATGATTTCCACCCCGTATTCGCGCAGGTAGCAGGCCGCCTTGGGGAAGCTTTGCGTCAGGTGAAGCAGCGCAAGCAGTTGCGTGCCCACGCTATCATAGAGGAAATGCCCGATGGCATAGCCAAGCAACCCGCCCAGGACTGATCCGGCCGTGGCAAACGCGGCATAGCGCAGGGCCTTGCGCGGCTGCGACAGGCACATCAGGCCCAGCAGCGGATGCGGCGGGATCGGGAAGAAGCTCGCTTCCATGAACGCGAACAGGAACAGCCACCATGACGCATGGCGATGGGCGGCCTTGGCCATGGTCCATTCGTAAAGGCGGCGCAGCATGGTCTTGTCGATTCCCCGGTCCACGGCGCCACCGCGCCCTATGAGCCACACCTCCCTAGTGCAGTGCACAAGATTGCGCCAGCCACCTCGGGCGGGCGTGATTCAGGCCCGCACAAGCCAGATTGGCACCCCCGGATCCCGGCGATCGGGACACTTTGCACCGACCATCGCAATGAAAATTCGTCTCATCTCAAAATTTTTTGATGGCCAATCGGGAACCTGCTTCCGCCTTCCGCATTGGAGGGGGCACATGAGGGTGGTTTCAACCGGGAAATTGCTGCGAGGGCAACTGTTACAGTGGCTTTTAGGCAACAGTTCACGCGTGTGTCCGCTTGCATGAACATAACAGAACCGGTAGACAACCGCCACGACGTGGCATGATCTCGCAAAAAAGGGGAAACGTAATGCGGAAACTGATCCTGGGCCTGGCCTTGGCATCAAGCGCAATGGCGACGCCCGCGCTTGCCAAGAGCAAGAGCTGGTATGTGGAAGGTGATGGCGGCGCGATGCTGCTCGAAGACGCCGACCACAATGTGAACGGTACGGCCAATGCCGCCACCGTGAGCTCCAAGACCGGCTACGACTTTGGCGCCGTGGTGGGTTACGATTTCGGTGGCTTCCGCCTCGAAACCGAAGCCAGCTACCGTCGTGCTCGTAACAGCAACGTGCGTAACAACGTCACCGGCGCTGAATACTCGCGTGACAATGGCCAGATCGGCGGCAGCACCAGCGCGCTGAGCTTCATGGTCAACGGCCTGCTCGACTTCGGTCCCGACGATGGCCTGCAGGGCTTCATCGGCGGTGGTGCCGGCGTCGCCAAGGCGAAGTACTATGTCGCCACGCCCGAAGGTCTGCTTGACGACTCGAAGACCAAGTTCGCTTGGCAGGTTCTGGCCGGTGTTCGCGCGCCGCTCAGCAAGCACGTCGACGTGGGTCTGAAGTACCGCTTCTTCAACGTTCAGGACGTGAACCTGGTTGGCACCTCGGGTGCTTATGCCGGCGCCAACTTCTCGACGCGTCTGCGCTCGCACTCGATCCTGGGCACGCTGACCTACAACTTCGGTGGCGAAGAGCAGGCTCCCCCGCCGCCCCCGCCGCCCCCGCCGCCGCCCCCGCCGCCTCCGCCCCCCCCGCCTCCGCCGCCGCCTCCGCCGCCGCCGGTGTGCAACAAGGGCCCGTACATCGTGTTCTTCGACTGGAACAAGTCGGACATCACGCCTGAAGCGGCGACCATTCTCGACAACGCGATCACCCAGTATGGCAACTGCCAGACTGTTCCGATCATGCTGGCCGGCTACACCGACCGTTCGGGCTCGCCCAAGTACAACCTTGGCCTGTCCGCACGTCGTAACTCCTCGGTCCAGGCTTACCTGACGTCGCACGGCATCCCGGCCTCGACGATCACCAGCCAGGCCTTTGGTGAAGCCAACCCGCGCGTTCCGACCGCCGACGGCGTGCGTGAACTGCAGAACCGTCGCGTGGAAATCACGTACGGTCCGGGTTCGGGCAACTAAGTGGCACGGCCCCGGTCAAACGGGGCCGGTCATGAAGACCCAAGACGAACGAGGGGCCGGAGCAATCCGGCCCCTTTTTCGTTGTTGCGACATACGATGCGCCGCGTATCGGCCCCAGCCTTGATGGCGGCATAAGCCACGGAGATCCCACCATGCCTTCCCCGCTTCTGTCCTCTCGCCTGCGCCGTACCGTAACCACCTTCGCGCCGCGCGCGATCGTCGCGCTTGCCCTGCCGATTGCGCTGTCTGCCTGTGGCGACGGCAGCATGGCGGGTATGCACAGCGCCCCGATGCCCAAGGCACAAGTCGTGGCCAATGCCACGCTGATGCTGGCCAGCGGCGCCAGCGCGGGCACCGCCGAACTGCTCCAGGGTCCTGACGGGTTCCGTGTCCACGTCGATGCCAAGGGCCTGCCGCCCGGCGTCCACGGCATTCACCTGCACACCGTTGGCAAGTGTGATGCCCCCGGCTTCACCACTGCGGGTGGGCATCTCAATCCCGATGGCCACCAGCATGGCGCGGAAAACCCCGCCGGGGCGCACCTGGGTGACCTTACCAACCTGACCGTGGGAGCCGACGGCACCGGGGCACTGGACTTTGCCCTGCGTGGCGGCGCCGACATGACCGGCCCGGCGCTGTTCGATGCCGATGGCACGGCGCTGGTCATCCATGCCGCGCCCGACGATTACAAGACCGATCCCAGCGGCAACAGCGGCGCGCGCCTCGCCTGCGGCGTGTTCGTTCGCCAGTAGTACGGCACCTGAATGAACGAAGGGGACGAGCAGGGCCTGCCTGCTCGTCCCCTTGTCGTGTCGGTCCAACTAGGCCGGGCGCTCAAGCGCCGTAGCGCGTTCCATCGGTCAGGCCTGCTTCGGCGAAGCCCGCCTTGCGCAAACGGCAACTGTCGCATTCCCCGCAAGCGCGGCCATCGGGCAGCGGATCATAGCACGACCAGCTTTCCCCGGCATCGAGGCCCAGCCGGGCCGCTTCCTGGGCAATTTCTGACTTCTTGAGGTGTTGCAGCGGCGCATGCACGGTTACCGTGCCACCCTGGCTGCCGACCTTGGTGGCAACGCGGGCCAGCCCTTCGAACCCATGGATGAATTCCGGACGGCAGTCGGGGTAGCCGGAATAATCCAGCGCGTTGACGCCGATAAACAGCGCGTTGGCCCCCGCCGCCTCTGCCCAGGCAAGTGCGAGGGAGAGGAACACCAGGTTGCGCGCCGGCACATAGGTGATCGGGATATCGTCGGTCAGCCCATCCTTGGGCACGTCGATCGCGTCGGTCAGCGCCGATCCACCGAACTGGCGCAGATCGAGCGGCAGGATGACATGACGCTCAACCTGCAGGCGCGCCGCGATCACCCGCGCGGCATCGAGTTCCACGCGATGGCGCTGGTTGTAATCGATGGTGAGGGCCAGGACACGGAAGCCCTGCTCTTGCGCAAGCGCAGCGCAGACCATTGAATCGAGCCCGCCGGAAAGCAGGACAACCGCCAGCGGCGCCGATTCCGCGCCGGACGAAGAAGACAATTGGGTATCAGTCATGCTACGGGGCTAGCCCCCTCGCCCGGCACAGGCAACCCCCAGCCGGGCGTTCGCAGCGTGATCAGCGCGCGGTGCAGTCGCCCAGGCGCCGCGCTTCGGCGTTGAAGGAAAAAGGCAGTCCCTTGGCGATGCCCTGCGCCTCGATCTGCAGCAGCTGATCGTTTTCATAGCGGATACGTGTCAAGCCCGAGCCGGCCTGCCCGCAGACATAGCTGACGGAAATGGCGTTGGCTTCGTCTTGCACCACGAACTGGCGGCAAGCCCGCCCCGGATGGCGTAGCTGGATCAGCGGGCGCCCTTCAGCGAGGCACAGCCGGCCCTCAAATCCGCCAGCCTCGCGCGCGTGGACCTGCCATTGGCCCGGCGCGATGCGATCCAGCATCGCGAGAGTGGCCGGCGCCCTTTCGGCATCCGCGGGGGCGACCCAAGCCAATGCCGGCAGGACGATCACCGCAGCGAGGGCGCGGCGCAGCGCGTTACGATACGTCATCAACCACCCTCCAACCCTGCCGCCCAGGCTGCGGCAGCCCTTGGCAATATAGCTGCGATGCTGGTGCGATTGAAGACCTCCGCTCGGCAACGGCCGTCAATCGAAACGAAGCGGAAACTCTTTCGAGCAGAACGCGCAGTCGACGACGATAAGACCATCGTCGTTGGCCATTTCCGCGCGCTGTTCCGCACCAAAGCGGGCCAGCAGATCGCGATAATGCTCGGCCGTGCAGCGGCACCCCCGCGTGAGCGGATGGCCCTGGGCAACGCGTACTTCGCTTTCCTCGTGAAACAGGCGCCACACCAGGCTTTCCAGCCCGAGCTGCGGATCGGTGAGCTCTTCATCGGTAAGGGAACCGGCCAGCGCGGCGACATGTTCCCATTCCGGGTGATCGAGCCGCGCGTGCAGGCGCTCGCGCCCCTCCTCGCCATCGGGCAAGTGCTGCACCAGCAAGGCGCCCGCCACGGTGCGGCCGTTTTCCGCATGCACCCCTACCCGGATCAGCGTAGGCACCTGTTCCGACTGGAAGAAATAGCTTTCGCAGGCGCGCGCCAGGCAATCCCCTTCGAGCGGGACAATGCCCTGATAGCGCTGATCACTGCTGGCCAGATCAAACGTGATCGCCAGGTAACCATCGCCAAACAGCGCATGCAGCGAGGGATGAGGCCCCAGCTCGTCCAGTCGCGCACGATCGTGGCGGACATAGCCGCGCAATTCGCCGCCGCGATAATCGCATACCAGCAGATCGACCACGCCATCCTGGGTCTGCGCCTGCATGGTCAGCTGGCCGTCGTCGTCCTTGAGCAGCGCGCCGAGCAGCGCGGTCAGGGTCAGCGCTTCGGCCAGCAGGTTGCGGATCGGCGCCGGATAGGCATGGGCGGAAAGCACGGTATCGAGCACCGGCCCCAAGCGCACTACCCGCCCCCGGGCATCGCGCCCAGGGACGGTGAACTGCAATACCTGGTCAAATCCGGTTTCGGCTTGGTCAGTCATGGAAGCTTTCGTTTGTACAAGACGCGCTGGTCAGATCTGGCCAAAGACCCAGCGCAGAACGGATTTCTGGGCGTGAATGCGATTTTCCGCTTCGTCCCACACTACCGAACGCGGCCCGTCGATCACGGCGTCGGTGACTTCTTCGTTGCGGTGAGCCGGCAGGCAGTGCAGGAACAGCGCATCGCCCTTGGCACGGGCCATCAGCGCCTCGTCCACCTGGAACGGCGCCATCGCCGCCAGCTTGGCTTCCGCGTGAGCCTGGCCCATCGAAATCCACGTATCGGTGACCACCACATCGGCCCCGGCCACGGCCTCTGCCGCGTCGCGATGCACGCTGATGGCTGCGCCTTGTGCCTGGGCGCGGGTAATGAAGCCGGCGTCGCAATCATAGCCCTCGGGCACGCCGATGCGCACGTTGAACTTCATCAGCCCGGCCGCCTCAACGATCGAGTTGAGCACGTTGTTGCCGTCGCCCAGCCAGGCCACGGTAAGGCCGGGCAGCGCCTTGCCATGTTCGATCACGGTCAACAGATCGGCCATGATCTGGCAGGGGTGGGAAAGATCGGTGAGCCCATTGATTACCGGAACGCTGGCATAGTGGGCCAGTTCCTCGACCTTGGCGTGATCGTCGGTGCGCAGCATGATGGCATCGGCCATGCGGCTGAGCACGCGCGCGGTATCGGCGATGGTTTCGCCCCGGCCCAGTTGGGTATTGCCGGCATCGAGAATCAGCGCCGAGCCGCCGAGTTGGCGCATCGCCACGTCGAACGACACACGCGTGCGGGTGGAATTCTTTTCGAACACCATCGCCAGGATATGACCGGCCAGGGGAGCATCGGCATCGACGCGGCCCTTGGGCCAGACCGCGCGGGCAGCCTTGCGATCGAGCGCGTCGGCCAGCATCGCGGCGACCGCATCACCGCCGGCATCGGAAAGATTGAGGAAATGCCTGATCATTACCGCTGTCTCACGCCGCAGGAGCCGGAGGAACATAGCTGGCCGCGGCGGCCGAAAGCTTGTCCATGAATTCATCGATGTGGCTGTCGTCGATCACCAGCGGCGGCAGGACGCGGAACGTCATGTCGCCAGCGGCCACGGCCAGGAGCTGATGATTGTCGCGCATGTGGGCCACGAACGGGCGCGGCTCGACCTTGCACTTCACCCCCAGCATCAGCCCCTTGCCGCGGACCATTTCGAACAGGTCGGGATAGTTGCCGATGAACTGTTCGAGCCGCGCCTTGAGGCGATCGCCGGTGGCGCGCACCTGGGCAAGAAATTCGGGAGTGGCGACGACATCGAGCACGGCATTGCCGGCCGCCATGGCCAGCGGATTGCCGCCATAGGTGCTGCCGTGGGTGCCAAACACCATGCCGCGTGCCGCCGTTTCGGTAGCGAGGCAGGCGCCAAGCGGGAAGCCGCCGCCAATGCCCTTGGCAATCGCCATGACATCGGGCGCTACGCCATACTGTTCATAGGCGAACATGGTGCCGCTGCGCGCCACGCCGCACTGCACCTCGTCAAAGATCAGCAGCAGGCCATGCTCGTCACACAGCGCGCGCAGGCCCTTGATGAACTCTTCGCTGCCTTCCCGAATCCCGCCTTCGCCCTGGATCGGCTCGACCAGGATGCCGGCGGTATGCGGGCCGATCAGCGCCTTGGTCGCTTCCAGATCGTTGAAATCGACATAATGGAAACCGGGCAGGATGGGCAGGAAGCCCTTGTGCATCTTTTCCTGATCGGACGCGCTGATCGTGCCCATCGTGCGGCCGTGAAAGGCATTGCGATAAGTGATGATCTCGAACCGTTCCGGGGCCTGGCCGTGATACTGGTGATAGGCGCGCGCGGTCTTGATCGCGCATTCCACCGCCTCGGCCCCGGAATTGGTGAAGAACACCGTATCGGCAAAGGTCATGTCGACCAGGCGCTGCGCCAGCGCCTCGCCCTGGGGGCTGCCATAGAGATTGGACACGTGCATCAGCGTTTCGGCCTGGCGCTGGATCGCGCCGATCAGGTGCGGGTGCGAATGGCCCAGCAGATTGACCGCGATGCCGCTGGCGAAATCGAGATAGCGCGTGCCGTCCTCGGAAATCAGGTGGCAGTGTTCGCCGCGCACCGGACGCACGCCACACCGGGGATAGACGGGCATGAGCGGGGTGATGGACATGGGCAATGCTCCTGTAGTTTCCAAGGATAAAGGTGTTTGGAACGGGGATGGCTGCAAAACGACAAATGGCGGCCCAGCGGACCGCCATTTGCACGCGTATGTGGTGATGCAAGGCCCCTGGGTCTCACAGACCCGAGGGGCAATGCGGCCGGGATCAATCCTGGCGCGGCACCAGGTTGACCGCCGAGTACTTGCCTCGTCGATCAACTTCGAGGTCGAACTCCAGCTTGTCGCCTTCGTTGAGCTCGCGCATGCCGGAACGTTCAACGGCACTGATGTGCACGAACGCGTCGGGCTGGCCGTCATCACGGGTGATGAAGCCGAAGCCCTTCATGCCGTTGAAGAACTTGACCGTGCCAGTGGCCTTTTCACCGGTCAGCTGGCGCTGCGGGGCTGCGGGCTTGGCCGCCACGGGGATGACATCGCCAACAACCTGAAGGTCAGCGGCAGAAACCTTGCCACCACGATCAACCAGGTTGAATTCCAGCGTCTGGCCTTCGGCCAGGCCTTCGAGGCCGGCACGTTCCACGGCGCTGATGTGGACGAACACGTCTTCACCGCCGTCTTCGCGCTGAATGAAGCCGAAGCCCTTCTGGCCGTTGAAGAACTTGACGACGCCCTTGCCGGTGCCGACAACCTGTGCAGGCATGCCGCCGCCGCGCGGGCCGCCGAAGCCGCCACCACCACCGCCGCCGCGATTGCCGCCGCCAAAGCCGCCGCGATCACCGCCGCCGAAGCCACCACGGTCGCCGCCGCCGAAGCCGCCGCCGCGATTGCCGCCGCCAAAGCCACCACGGTCACCGCCGCCGAAGCCGCCGCGATCGTAGCCACCGCCAAAACCGCCACCGCCGCCGTAGGGATCGAAACCGTCGTCGCCGAAACCGTCGCGCTTGTCGCGTCCGCGACCACGCCGCCCTCTGTCAAAACCCATAAAACCCAATAAACCTTACAATCCGCCCCAAATTTCCTGGCGCCACTGGCCGGACGCGGAGACCAGGGGCGCGACAAGGACAACGTGCCGGGCTTTAGGGCCGGCCCTCTCCATTGCGCCAAGGACTATAACGAAGAAAAAGCCGATGCGCGAACGGAATCGACGGGCGCAGGTGATTCCACCGCAAAATATCGTTCGCAGCCACAATTCGTGACAAAAGTGCCGCGCTTTCCTGCCCCCTGACGCCTTGCCGGGGGCTGAACGATACGGCACAAGCGCGCCATGGACCTTGTCGCTCTTCTTTCCGATCCGCAAGCCTGGGTTGCGTTTCTCACCCTGGTGCTGCTCGAAATCGTCTTGGGCATCGACAACCTGGTGTTCATCGCGATTCTCTCGAACAAGTTGCCCGCCCACCAGCAGGCGCGGGCGCGGCGCATCGGCCTGGCGCTGGCGCTGGTTCTGCGGCTGGCGCTGCTGTCGCTGATCGGCTGGATCGTGACCTTGCAGACCCCACTGTTCGACCTGGGCCTGCGCGGCGCACCCGGCGCCCATGGCGAACCCACGTTCGAAACGGCCTTTTCGGGCCGCGACCTGATCCTGGTGGCGGGCGGACTGTTCCTGCTGTGGAAGGCGACCAAAGAAATCCACCACACGCTCGATCCCGAACCCAGTGGCGAGATGCTCGATCACAAGGGCCATGACGGCAAGAGCGCCGGACAAGCCGTGGTTGCCAATTTCGGCGCGACGATCGCACAGATCATCGCGCTCGACCTGGTGTTTTCGATCGATTCGATCCTCACCGCCGTGGGCATGACCGATCAGATCGCGATCATGATCGCCGCCGTGGTCACCACCGTATCGCTGATGATGCTGGCCGCCGATCCGTTGGCCCGCTTCATCGAGCGCAATCCCTCGCTCGTCATGCTGGCCCTGGCGTTCCTGGTGATGATCGGGCTCGTGCTGCTGGCCGATGGCTTTGGCGTGCACATTCCCAAGGGCTATATCTATGCGGCGATGGGCTTCTCGGTCTTCGTCGAACTGCTCAACATTGCCGGCCGGCGCAAGCGCAGCGTAGCGCGCGCCAAGGCCTGATCCGCCACATTCGCTTCTTCACTTCCGCCAATTCACTCCCGTCAACAAGGGTTTGTCATGTCCCAGTTTCGCCAGATCGACGGCCAGTTCCTGGCCAGCCCGCAGATTACCGTGGAAGACGTGGCCCTGGCCAAGGAACTGGGCGTGACACTGATCATCAACAACCGGCCCGAGGGCGAATCCGACGACCAGACGCCGGGCGCGGAAATCGCCGCCGCGGCGCAGGATGCCGGCATTGCCTACGTCGCCATTCCGGTAACCCATGCCGGCTTTTCGATGCCCCAGGTAGACGCCTTTCAGCAGGCACTGCGCCAGGCGGGCGATGCGCCGGTGCTGGCCTATTGCCGGTCGGGCACGCGATCGACGCTGCTGTGGGCGCTGGCCCAGGCCGCCAATGGCGCCAACCCGTTTGAGATCGCTGCCAAGGCAGCAGCGGGCGGGTATGACATCGGCCCGATCCGTGCCCAGGTCGATATCCTGAGCGCACGCGCTTCGGGTTAACCTTGGACCCGCGCTGAGGGCGGGCGATCGCTCCCCCCGGCGCCTTCAAGCTCGTTCGATCGTTAACGATTGTCAAATCATTGTGCCACAAGGGCACGATGGGCAAATCGCGGTTGCGTTACAGCGCAAAGCGGGCAGGAGGATCGCGCGCGTCCTATTCCGGTGCGCATGCCTCAGGAAATCGATTCGTCATGCCTGTCCGCCCTCGGATGACCGCTGCCCTTGCCACTCTGGCTGCGCTGGCCCTTCCTTGCAACGCCGTGGCCGCGTCCACCCCGGTGGGGATCGATGCGCTCAAGGTCTACAACCTGATCGTGCTGGGCAACCTGACGTCCTCATCCGAAGTGGAAGGGCGCACGTTCGTTGGTGGCAACCTCACCGGCAATTCATCGAACTACCTGATCTCCACGCTGCCGGCATCGAGCTATACCGGGCCGGGCCTGGTCGTGGTGGGTGACGTGAACGGCGGGATCAAGAACCTCAACAACGGTTCGGGCGCAATCGTGGGCGGCAGCGTATCGAGCGGGTTCAACCTCAACGGCGCGACGCAGACCGTGCAGGTGGGCGGATCGATCGCCAACACCAACGTCAATTCCAATATCGTGCAGTCGAACCTGGGCACGACCAATCCGGCATTTGTCAGCAATCTGCAGCAGGACGGCAGCCTGATGTCGACCAGCATGACGGGGCTGTCCTATCAGCTGTCGCAGCAGACCGCGAACAGCACCCTGGCGATCAGCGGCAATCGTGGCACTTTCAATGCCCAGCCCAATGCCAGCGGCGTGGCGGTGTTCTCGATCACCGCGGCCGATCTCAATTCCATCGGCGAAATCCAGTTCAACACCAATGGCGCCGATACGGTGATCGTCAACGTTTCGGGCAGCACGATCAACCTGAACGACAACTTCCTGGGCGGCACGGCGAACCTGGGCCAGCACGTGATCTGGAACTTTGCCGATGCCACCGACCTGACGCTGACCACCGCATGGGGCGGATCGGTGCTGGCGCCCAAGGCTGCGGCGCACACCTACAATTATATCCAGGGTTCGGCGGTGTTCGGCAGCCTGACCCAGGACGGGGAAATGCACATCGGCACCTATAGCGGTGGCTATGTCGTGCCAAGCGATCCGCAGGTCCCCTCGTCATCCACGTCGAGCAGCAGCACGGGTGGCACCGATGTGCCCGAACCGGGCATGCTGGCCCTGCTCGCCCTGGGCCTGGGCGGCCTGATCCTGGGCCGCAAGCGCCGCGAGCCGGGCGAGCGCCCAGCCAAGGGCGAGTCCGCCGAAGCCGCCTGAACCCACGATAGGGACACAAAAAAGGGGCCGCGCGGCAGATCCGCGCGGCCCCTTTTTGCTGGGCTGGATCGGCCGCGCGATCAGTCGCTACCAACGCGCTCCACATCGGCGCCAAGCAGCGCGAGCTTTTCCTCGAGCCGTTCATACCCACGATCGAGGTGATAGAGGCGGTGCACCTGGGTTTCGCCCTCGGCGGCGAGCCCGGCGATCACCAGGCTCATCGAGGCGCGCAGGTCGGTGGCCATGACTTCGGCGCCCGACAGCTTGTCCACGCCATGGACCACGGCCGTGCGGCCCGAGGTTTCGATACGCGCGCCCATGCGGTTGAGTTCGGGCACGTGCATGTAGCGGTTTTCGAAGATGGTTTCGGTCAGCATGCTGGAGCCCTTGGCGAGGCAGAGCATCGCCATCAACTGGGCCTGCATGTCGGTGGCAAAGCCGGGATAGGGCGCGGTGGAAATAGTCACGGGGCGCAGATCACCATCGGCGGCGATATGCAGGCCGCCGCGCACCGGCTCTACCGATACACCAGCATCGCGCAGCGCCTGGACCGTGGTTTCCATATCCTCGATCCGCGCGCCCTGCAGCGTCACTTCGCCGCCGGTGATCGCTGCTGCGCAGGCATAGGAGCCGGCCTCGATACGATCGGGCATGACCATGTAGGTAGCGCCGTGCAGGCGCGCGACGCCGTGGATCGTCAGGTCTGACGTGCCGATGCCCTCGATCTCGGCGCCCATGGCAACGAGCAGGTTGCACAGGTCAACGATTTCGGGTTCGCGCGCGGCGTTGTGCAGGGTGGATTTGCCCTTGGCCAGAACCGCCGCCATCAGCGCGTTTTCCGTGGCCCCAACGGACACCACCGGGAAGCTGTAGCGCCCGCCGGGCAGCCCGCCATCGGGCGCGATCGCCCGGACATAGCCCGCGGCCAGTTCGATATGGGCACCAAATGCCTCGAGCGCCTTGAGATGCAGATCGATCGGCCGGTTGCCGATGGCGCAACCACCAGGCAGCGACACGGTGGCTTCGCCAGCGCGGGCCAGCAGCGGCCCCAGCACCAGGATCGAGGCGCGCATCTTGCGCACCAGGTCATAGGGCGCGACGGTCGACGTCAGGCGGGTGGCCTGCAGCGTCATCACCCGGCCGAAATCCTCGGGCCGGCCGCCGGCAATGGCGGTAGACGCACCGAACTGGTTCATCAGGTGCTGGAAGCCGTCGATATCCGCCAGGCGCGGCAGGTTGCGCAGCGTTACCGCTTCATCGGTGAGCAGCGCGCAGGGCAGCAGCGTGAGCGCCGCATTCTTTGCCCCGGAAACAGGAACCGTACCGGAAAGACGCTTGCCGCCGCGAATAATGATCTTGTCCATCGCGGCGGTTTAGCCGGTTTGCCGGACAGGGCAAGGGGCAAGGTTGCGGGCTGGCTGGAGGGCAGCAAAGCGACGGCACGGCGTCAATATTGCATTGCAGCATTTTTTGCACGTTCCGGCCTGCGGAGAACTTGTCATCACAAAAGGAGGCTGCTTAACTATCGTGTAACCGGACAATGGGACAAACACCGACATGAGCGAAACCACCGCAAGCCGCCACAAGCCGATCCGCAAGGCCGTCTTTCCCGTTGCCGGTCTTGGCACCCGCTTCCTGCCCGCCACCAAGGCTATTCCCAAGGAGATGCTGCCGATCGTCGATCGCCCGCTGATCCAGTATGCCGTGGACGAAGCGCGCGAAGCGGGCATCGAAGAGCTGATCTTCGTGACCGGGCGCGGCAAGACCGCGATCGTCGAGCATTTCGACACCGCGTTCGAGCTGGAAACCACCATGACCAGCCGGGGCAAGGACCTGTCGGTGCTGGACGATACCCGCATCAAGCCGGGCAACCTGGTCACCGTGCGACAGCAAGTGGCGATGGGCCTGGGCCACGCCGTGTGGTGCGCCCGCGAAGTGGTGGGCGATGAACCCTTTGCCATCTTCCTGCCCGACGAACTGATGGTGGGTGCGCCCGGCTGCATGAAGCAGATGGTCGAAGCCTACAACGAAGTGGGCGGCAACCTGATCTCGGTGCTGGAAGTGCCGGAAGAAGAAGTATCGAGCTATGGCGTGATCGCGCCGGGCGCGCGCAAGTCTGACACGCTGACCGAAGTGACCGGCTTGGTTGAAAAGCCCAAGCGTGAAGAAGCCCCGTCAAACCTGATCATCTCGGGCCGCTATATCCTGCAGCCCGAAGTGATGCGCACCCTGGAAAACCAGGAAAAGGGCGCTGGCGGCGAAATCCAGCTGACCGATGCGATGGCCCGCATGATCGGCACGCAGCCGTTCCACGCGGTGACCTTTGCCGGCCGCCGCTTCGACTGCGGCAGCAAGGCCGGCTTTGTCGAGGCGACGATCGCCCTGGCCCTGGAACGCCCCGACCTGGCCGACGATGTGCGCGCCGTGATCAAGAAGCTGATGGGCTGACCGCCACACGACAGGCTTAAGCAATAAGGGCCGCGCAGCATCGCCATGCTGCGCGGCCCTTATTGCGTGCGCCAGCCGCGATCTGCGCGCCGGCGCCCATAGAAAAAGGCGGCCGTTGCGGGCCGCCTTTTTCCGCATCCTCTCCGATGCGTTATTCCAGAAAATGGCGCCTTATTCGTCGCCTTCGCCCTCGGCGTCGGTGGCGTTGAAAGCGCGGATCTGCGAGGAATCAGCGGCGCTGGCCAGCTGGGCCAGGTTGGCATCGCGCTGCATGTAGGGCAGCGGATTGACCGCGTTGCCAGCCACACGCACTTCATAGTGCAGGTGCGGGCCGGTCGAATGGCCGGTGGAACCGACATAGCCGATCACGTCACCCTTGTGCACATGCTGCCCTTCGGCAACGGCGATGCGCGACATGTGGCCATAGCGGGTTTCGAGATTGCCGCCGTGCTCAAGCTGAACATAGAGGCCGTAGCCGCCGAAGCGTTCGGCCTTGCCCACCACGCCATCGGCGCTGGCGCGGATCGGCGTGCCGGTCGGCGCGGGCAGATCGACGCCCTTGTGCGCACGCAGGCCGCCATAGATGGGGTGATTGCGCAGACCAAAGCCGCTGCTCATCGGGCGGCTGCTGGTGATCGGCATCAGCGTGGGGATGGAAACCGAAGCGGTGCGGACCAGCGGCGCCTGGGCCGAGCTACCCTTGCCGCCATCGAGTGCTTCCCAGCTGGCGAAAAGCTTGGAGAATTCTTCATCGCCGGCCGGCGCGGTCATCCCGGCCTTGGCGGCTTCGGCATTACGCAGCGGGGCGGTGATATCGGCAGAAGCGGCGCTGTTGGCGAGAACCGGTGTGGCGAGACCCAAGGCGAGCATGGTGCCAATGGCAGCCAGACCGGTAGAAAAAGCTTTTTTCATTGCGACCCGTACAACCTCTTTTCGGCAGACACACACCGACGTTGGGCCAATCGGGCCCTGCGCCAGCGGCATCCGTTCCGTGCTGACCCCCAGCGAACGCCACTTTGCCAGACTGCGGCAGGAACCACATCGCTGGCCAAGCTTTGTTCAGAGATTGGTGGATACCCCCCGCCGATCTCGTGCCGGAGGGGTAGCGGCGGCTGCCCCCATCACGCAAGAGCCGCCATCATTTCGCACGACAGACCGGCTGAACGACGCGCCGAGTCGTTGAACGGTGGCTTAACGGTGCCACGGAAGTGCTGCGCGACCAGGGTTTTCCAAAGTTGCGGTGCCGGTTTACCACGCTCTTCGCACAGTTTGGCGAAATGGCTTGTGCCGAAGCGAACGTGGCGCACTTCGTCGTCAACGATTCGCTGCAGGATGCGCGCGGTCGTGTGATCATCTGCCGCCACGAACCGCGCAATGGTTTGCGGCGTGACATCGAGACCGCGCGCCTCCAGCACCATGGGTACCACGGCGAGGCGGGCGGCAACATCGTGCGCGGTTTCGCGCGCGGCATCCCACAGCCCGTCGTGCGCCGGCATCGCGCCGTAATGGCTGCCCAGGGCGCGCAGGCGGCGGGCCAGCAGGCTGAAATGCATCGCCTCGTCCGCCGCCACGCCCAGCCAGTCACTGACGAAATCCGGCCCGCGCTCGGCACCGAACCGCCCCGCAGCGTCGAGCGCCAGGTCGATCGCGACGAATTCGATGTGGCACAACGCATGGATCAGCGCGAGGCGCCCGCGCTCGGAACCGCCGCGCCCGCGCTTGGGCATGCGGTTGGGCGGCAGCAGTTCCGGCTCGGCCGGGCGCGCCGGGCTATCGGGCATGGCCACGTCGAAGGCGAAAGCCAGGCGGCCGGCCGCCCAATCGCGCGCCACGGCGCGGGTGGCCATGGCTTTATCACGCGGATCGGCCGTCAACATGGCGGCGCGAATCGCCGCCGCCACAGTGGGAAGCGATGCAGTCATGCCGCGCGCGTTACAGCGCCTGGGCCGCGGCGAGAACCTGTGCTGCGTGATCCTTGACCTTTATCTTGTTCCACACCTGGGCGATGTAGCCATCGGCACCGACCAGATAGGTCGTGCGCTCCATGCCCATGTAGGTGCGGCCATACATCGACTTTTCCGTCCAGATGCCGAGCGCATCGGACAGGCCACCTTCTTCGGCATCGCTGGCGAGCGGGGCTGTCAGGCCATGCTTGGCAATGAACTTCTCGTGCTTCTTTGGCGGGTCCTTGCTCACGCCGAGCAGCGCGGTGCCGGCGGCGGCAAATTCATCGGCCAGCGCGGAAAAGTCCTTGTTCTCGGTGGTGCAGCCGGGCGTATCGTCCTTGGGATAGAAGAACACGACCAGCTTGCGGCCGGCAAAATCGGACGGCTTTACCACACTGCCATCAGGGGCAGTCAGCGGCAGATCGGGCAGCGGATCGCCCACGCCGGGGAAAGTGCTCATGCGTCAAATCTCCAATGGTTGCCCGAAGACCTGGCCCCAGGCATCGGCAATGCGGTGTCTTGCCCCGGCCACCGCGTCAAGCAGGGCGTCCCAGCTTTCCTGGCCACAGGCAGCGGCCACGATGGCACGGCTGGCCGGTGGCGGGAACATGCCATCAGGGGCAACCAGGCGCACCACCACCAGCAGCCCGGCAAGAAGATCATGCGCCGCGCGCAGGCCCGCCGGCAGCAGGCCGGCATCCTCCAGCGCGGAAACCGCCGCGCCCAGATCGGGTTCGAGCGCAACGTGATCGCGCAGTTGCAGATAGTGCGCGAGGAATTCGAGATCGACCAGGCCACCACGCGCCAGTTTCACATCAAGCGGGCCCTTGGCCGGCTTGTGCCGCGCCATTTCGGCGCGCATCGCCAGAACGTCTTCGCGCAGGGCAACCGGATCGCGCGCATGGCGCAGCACGCGCCCCACGATATCGGCCAGCGCGGCGCGATCGGCCGCCTGCCCGAACAGCGGCCGGGCACGGCACAGCGCCATGTGTTCCCAAGTCCAGGCGTCTTCGCGTTGATAGCGTTCGAAACTGTCGAGGCTGACCGCGATCGGCCCTTGCGCGCCTGAGGGGCGCAGCCGGGTATCCACCTCGTAGAGCGCGCCGGCCGCCGTGGGCACCGATAGCGCCGCGATCATGCGCTGGGCCAGGCGGTTGAAGTAGAGCGTGCCGCCGATCGGCCGCGCGCCATCGGATTCGCGGGCATAGGCATCGCCTGGCCCGCCAAACAGGAACACCAGATCGAGATCGGAGGCATGGGTGAGCGCGCCGCCGCCTAGCCGCCCCAGGCCGAGCACGACCATGCGCGCATCAGGCACCTGGCCATGCACGCGGATGAACTCTGCCTCAGTCGCTGTGCCGAGCACGCTGATCGCGGCCTCGGCCACGCGGCTGAGCGCAGCGGCCACGGCCAGCGGCGGGTGCAGCCCTTCCACCAGTTGCACGCCCAAGGCAAAGCGCAGTTCGCCCACCTTGCGGCGCACGGCATCAAGCAGGCGCTGGTAATCATCCCCCACCTCGCCCCGCGCCAGAGTGGCGACGATATCATCGACGCTGCCCGGCAGAGCAAAGGCGGAATGATCGATCAGCGTATCGAGCAGGTCTGCCCGCCGCGCCAGGTCTTCGGCCAGCGTCGGGGCGTGGGCGAGCACGCGCATGACCACCGCCATCAGGCCGGGGCGCGCCTCGAGCAGGCGGAATACGTTGATCGCCGAGGGCAGCGCCGCCAGCAGCCGTTCCCACCGGGCCAGCGCATGATCGGGATCGGGCGCCTCGGCCAGGGCCTGCAGCAATTGCGGCCGCACGCGGGCAAAGGCGGCGCGCGCCTCGTCGCTGCGCAGCGCGCGGAATGCGCCGCTGTCCCAGGCTTCCACCCGCCCGGCCAGCCCTTCGGCATCGGCAAAACCCATCTCCGCCAGGTCTTGCGCCAGGCTGCGGTTGTCCACCGCCACCGCGCCGGTGGGCGAAATGATCGCCAGCAGGGCATCGAACCGCTGCGCCACTGCCTGGGAAATCTCCTGCACTTCGGCAATCAGCGCGGCGCCATCGTCGTGGCCGGCCAGTTGCGCCACGCTGTCGAGCGCAGCCTGCTGCGGCGGCAGGGCATGGGTCTGCTGATCGGCAACCATCTGCAAGCGATGTTCGAGCACGCGTAGCCGGTCATAGCTTTCGCCCATGACCATCGCGTCATCCGCTGTGATGATCCCCGCCTGCGCCAGGGCATCGAGCGCCGGGCGCGTGCCGCGCAGGCGCAGCGCGGGATTGCGCCCGCCATGGATCAGCTGGTGGGTCTGGGCAAAGAATTCCACTTCGCGGATACCCCCGCGCCCGCGCTTGAGATCATAGCCCGGCCCCACCACCTGCCCGGCGGCATAGTGATCGCGGATGCGCGCGGTGAGCCGCCCGATTTCGGCGATCGCGCCGAAATCGAGGCTGCGCCGCCACACGAACGGCCGGATCGTATCGAGGAAAGCCTGGCCGCGCGCGACATCGCCGGCGGCGGCACGGGCGCGGATATAGGCCGCGCGTTCCCAGGCGAGCGCGCTCGATTCATAATGGGTGATCGCCCCTTCGAACGGGATGGCCAGCGGGCTGACTTCCGAGGCTGGGCGCAGCCGCAAATCGATGCGGAAGACATAGCCTTCCTCGGTGATCGTCGAGAGCAGTTCGACCACCCCACGCGCCACGCGCTGCGCCGCCTCACCCGGTTCGTCGCGCGGGCGGCGCGGCAGCATGTCGGGATCGTAGAGCAGGATGGGATCGATATCCGACGAGTAGTTCAGCTCTTGCGCGCCGTGCTTGCCCAGGCCGATGGCGGAAAAGCCCACTGGCGCAGCATCGGGCGCGCGCCGGGCAATGGCGGCGGCGATGGCGGCATCGAGCGCGCGATCGGCAAAGTCTGACAGCGCCTGCACCACACGCATGAGCGGCAGCGCGCCGGCGATATCGCCCACCGCCAGGGCCAGCGCCAGGGCCAGGCGTTCGCGCCGCAAGGCAATCCCGACATCGTCCACGCCCTGCCCGGCCAGGCGCGCATGCGCCAATGCCGCTTCGATCTCACCCTGCGCGAGCAGCGTGGCCACCTCGGGCTGGCGATCGAGCGCACGGGCCAGGAACGTGGTGTGCCGGCGGGCAAGGACAAGCGCATGGTCCCAATCAATTCCTTGCCGCACGCAGGCTCCCTCTCTCGTTGCCGCACCGTGGGTCGTCTTGCCCCAGCCGGCCGGCTCTGCCAAGTAGCCGGCATGAGCTTCGCCTTCCCCCTTGGCGCGGCGTTATCCCATAGCAAGGATCTGACCATGCATGTTTCCCTTGGCCGCCGCATGGCCACCGCGTTGCTGGCCTCTGCCCTGGCTGTTCCCGCCTTTGCCACCCCGGCGCCCAAGGTGCCGGCCGTGCCGGTGCCGATGATGCGTGAGGCGATCAAGACGCTGGCGTCAGACGAACTGGAAGGCCGCGCGCCCAGCGGGCCCAAGGAACAGGCCGTGCTCGACGCGATCATCACCCGCTTCAAGGCCGCCGGTCTCAAGCCTGGCAACAAGGGTGAATGGTTGCAGCCCGTGCCGATGGTGACGATCGCGGCCAAGAACATCAGCCCGCTGACCGTGGGCAGCCTGTCGTTCAAGCCCGGCGCCGATTTCGTGGTCGGTTCCTACCGCGAGGCGGATCATACCGCGATCGATGCCAGCGAACTGGTCTTCGTCGGCTATGGCATCACCGCGCCCGAACTGGGCTGGGACGATTATGCCGGCGTGGACATGAAGGGCAAGGTCGCGGTGATCCTGGTCAACGACCCGGACTATGAAAACGCCGACGAACAGGGCCTGTTCAAGGGCCGCCGCATGACCTGGTATGGCCGCTGGCCCTACAAGTATGCCGAAGCCGCACGCCATGGCGCCAAGGCCGCGCTGATCGTGCACGACACCTTCCCCGCCGCCTATGGCTGGAACGTGCTGGAATCGAGCGGCGGCACCGGCAATTTCGTGGCCAGCGCCAACAAGGGCATGGACCAGACCGAAGCCAACGGCTGGATTCGCCGCCCGGTGGCCGAGGCGATCTTCCAGGCCGCTGGCAAGGACTTTGCCGCGCTTTCGGCCGCAGCCAAGCAGAAGGGCTTTCACGCCGTTCCGCTCGGCGCCAAGGCCAGCCTGTCGTTCGACAACACCGTCACGCACAGCACTTCGCACAACGTGATCGGCGTGATCCCCGGCACCACCCGCGCCAACGAATATGTGCTCTATTTCGGCCACTGGGACCATCTGGGCCACTGCAAGCCCGACGCGCGCGGAGACGATATCTGCAACGGCGCGATCGACAACGCCAGCGGCGTGGGCGCACTGGTGGCGCTGGCCGACATGAACCGCCGCGCCGGCCCCACCCCGCGCACCCAGGTCTTTGCCGCCTGGACGCTGGAGGAATCCGGCCTGCTCGGTTCGGAATACTATGCCCAGCATCCGGTCTATCCGCTGGCCCGCACCGTGGGCGGCGTGAACATGGACGCGCTGTCGCTGATCGGCCCGACGCGCGACGTGCAGGTGACCGGGGGCGACAAGTCTGACCTCACCGCGATCCTGCGCCAGGTGGAAGCGCAGATGCACCTGACCGAAACGCCCGAGGATCATCCCGAGCGTGGCCACTATTACCGGTCGGATCACTTCAGCCTGGCCAAGCGCGGCGTGCCGATGTTTGCCGTGGGCCGGGGCACCGACCTGATCAACGGCGGCAAGAAGGCCGGTGAGGCTGCCACCGAAGACTATGTCGAGCATCGCTATCACCAGCCGTCAGACGAATATTCCGACAGCTGGGACATGACCGGCATGGCGCAGGAAGTGGAGCTGTATTACCGGCTTGGCCGTGCGCTGGCGACTGGCACCACCTGGCCCAACTGGCACCAGGGCGACGAATTCCGCGCTATCCGCGATGCCAGCCGCGCCACCGTAACCGGCGCCAAGTAAGCCGTGGCCATGAACGACGAGAACCCGACGGGCGGCATGATGCCCCCCGAATTCGCCCCGCAGGACTGGCTCTGGGTGGGTTTCCCCCACCTGGCCGAAGAATGGTCGGGCGTGATCGACCGCGCGCAGGAGCAGATCGCCGCGTTTGCCAGCGCCGTGGCCGAAAGCGGCCAGGAAGTGCGCCTGGTAGTGCGCGATGCGGCCAACCGCATGCGCGCCGAGCGGCTGGCCAGCGCCTCCGTCAAGATCGAAGAGCGCGTCTATGGCGACGTGTGGCTGCGCGATACCGGGCCGCTGGTGGTGGCCGATGGTGCCGGTGGGCGCCGCGCGCAACTATTTGGCTTCAACGGCTGGGGCGGCAAATACCTGATGCCGGGAGACCAGGAGATCGGCGCCACGCTGGCCGCCGATGCCGGGTTGCCGGCCAGCAAGGCCGACTGGGTGCTGGAAGGCGGCGCGCTGGATGGCGATGGCACCGGCCTGGTTGCCACGACCGAGCAGTGCCTACTCAACCCCAATCGCAACCCGCACCTGTCGCGCGCCGACCTGGAAATGCGCCTCAAGCGTGACCTGGGCTATGATCGCGTGCTGTGGCTGGGCGACGGGCTGATCAACGACCACACCGACGGGCACGTCGACAACCTGGCCCGCTTTGTCGGCGCCAATCGCCTGGCCCTGCCCCGTGCCACCGGGCCGGACGATCCCAATGCCGCGATCTATGCCGATGCGGCCGCGCGTGCTCGCGATGCCGGGGTGGAGGTGATCGAAGTGCCCTCACCGGGGCGCATCGAATGGGGCGGCATGATCCAGCCGGCCAGCTACATGAACTTTGTGATTACCAGCCATGCGGTGATCGTGCCGATCTTCGGCTCGGTCCATGACGAGGCCGGCGTGGAAGCGATCGGCGCGCTGTTCCCCGGCCGCGCCACGCTGGGCGTGATGGGCGATGCCGTGCTGGTGGGTGGCGGTGGCTTCCACTGCGCCAGCCAGCAGATGCCCTCGGCCTGACGAAGCATCGCCCTGTCCCGCCCATGAAATGATCGGGCGGGACAGGGCCTTGCCGGCATATTGGGCCGGGTTACTGCGTCTCGCGTGCCAGGCGTTCGGCCAGCTCGGCGATTTCCGGCGGATCAAGCAGCCAGGTGCGGGTCTTGCGCCCTTCGCGGTGGATCGGCACGGTCAGCAGCACACGGGCGTTTTCACGGGCGTGCGGCTTGTAGAGCGAGAAGTGCAGCGCACATTCGCGGATCGTGCCGATGATCGGCGTGCGGCCTTCCAGATCGATCATCGTGGCGGCCTGGTCCCAGGGGATGGTGGCAGTGCTCATGGTGATCAGACGTCCAGGTTGGCCACGTTGAGGGCGTTTTCCTGAATGAAATCGCGGCGCGGCTCGACCACGTCGCCCATCAGGCGGGTAAAGATCTCGTCGGTCACGTCGGCGTCTTCCACCTTGACCTGGAGCAGCGAACGGACTTCCGGATCGAGCGTGGTTTCCCACAGCTGTTCGGCGTTCATTTCACCCAGGCCCTTGTAGCGCTGGATCGACAGGCCCTTGCGGCCATTGGCCATGACCGCTTCGAGCAGTTGCGAAGGCCGGGTGATGCCGGCGTCCTTGCTGTCGGCCCGGGCCGCGGCGGCGGGGGCTTCCTCGCCATCGGTGGCGCCCGTGCTTTCCGGCTCGGCCGGCGCAGCGCCGGCACGCACCAGGCGGGCAACACCGGCATAGACATCGGCGTGTTCGGCCGCGAGGCGGGCGAGCTTGCGCGCTTCGGCACTGGTCAGGAAGCCGGCCTCGATCATGTGATGGTCGGTCACCCCGCGCCAGGCGCGCTGGATGTGATAGCCGCCGTCTTCGCTCATCTGCGCCGCCCACTGCGCCTCGGGATCGCCACGATCCAGCCAGCTTGCGGCATTGGCCAGCGCGGCGATGCGGGCATCGGCCGAGAGATCGGGATCAAGCGCACCGGCCAGCGCCAGCGCTTCCACGATATCCGGGTTGTAGCGACGCGGCACGAAGGCCATCAAGTTGCGCAGGCGCAGCGCGTGATCGACCAGCTCGGCCAGTTCCTGGCTGCCGCGCGCGCCACCCGGGGTTTCCAGGATGCGGCCCGTGGTGCCGGCTTCCACCAGGTAGCGATCGAGCGCAGCATTGTCCTTGAGATAGACTTCGCTGCGCCCCTTGGCGACCTTGTAGAGCGGCGGCTGGGCGATGAAGAGGTGCCCGGCGCGGATGATGTCGGGCATCTGGCGGTGGAAGAAGGTGAGCAGCAAGGTGCGGATATGCGCGCCGTCGACGTCGGCGTCGGTCATGATCACGATCTTGTGATACCGCAGCTTTTCCAGGTTGAATTCATCGCGGATGCCGGTGCCCATCGCCTGGATCAGCGTGCCCACTTCGCGCGAGGAAATGATGCGATCGAACCGCGCGCGCTCCACGTTGAGGATCTTGCCGCGCAAGGGCAGGATCGCCTGGGTCTTGCGATCGCGGCCCTGCTTGGCGCTGCCACCGGCCGAGTCCCCTTCGACCAGGAACAGTTCGCACTTGCTGGCGTCGCGCTCCTGGCAATCGGCCAGCTTGCCGGGCAGGCTGGCAATGTCCATCGCGCCCTTGCGGCGGGTCAGTTCACGGGCGCGACGCGCAGCCTCGCGCGCGGCGGCGGCGTCGATCACCTTGAGGATCACCGACTTGGCATGGGCCGGGTTCTCCTCGAGCCATTCGCTCATCTTGTCGGCCATTAGGCTTTCAAGCGGCTGGCGCACTTCGGAGGAAACCAGCTTGTCCTTGGTCTGGCTGGAAAACTTGGGATCGGGCAGCTTGACCGAGACGATCGCGGTGAGCCCTTCGCGCATGTCATCGCCCGAAAGCGAGACCTTTTCCTTCTTGAGCAGGCCCGACCGATCGGCATAGCCGTTGAGCGTGCGGGTCAGCGCGGCGCGGAATGCGGCCAGATGGGTACCGCCATCGCGCTGCGGGATGTTGTTGGTGAAACACAGCACGTTTTCGTAATAGCTGTCGTTCCATTCCAGCGACACGTCGATGCCGATGCCGTCGCGCATCGCCGAAATGGCGATCGGTTCGGGGATCAGCGCCTGCTTGTTGCGATCGAGGTATTTCACGAAGGCCGCAATGCCGCCCTCGTAATAGAGATCGTGTTCCTTGACCTCTTCATGGCGCTTGTCGCGCAGCAGGATGCGCACGCCCGAATTGAGGAAGGCGAGTTCGCGATAGCGGTGCTCGAGCTTGTCGAAATCGAACTCGGTCACGTTCTTGAACGTGTCGTGGCTGGCAAAGAAGGTGACGCGGGTGCCCTTCTTGGGCTTGCCGTTGTCCGCCGTCGGTGCCGGGCCGGTCACCTTGAGCGGCGCCACGGCATCGCCATGGGCAAACTTCATCCAGTGTTCCTGGCCTTCGCGCCAGATCGTCAGCTCCAGCCATTCCGACAGGGCATTGACCACCGAGACGCCCACGCCGTGCAGGCCGCCCGACACCTTGTAGGCGTTGTCGTCAGACGTGTTCTCGAACTTCCCGCCGGCGTGGAGCTGGGTCATGATCACTTCGGCGGCCGAAACGCCTTCTTCGGCATGGATGCCGGTGGGAATACCGCGCCCGTTGTCTTCCACCGAGACCGAACCATCGGGGTTCAGCTCGATCAGCACCAGGTCGCAATGCCCGGCCAATGCCTCGTCGATGGCGTTGTCCGACACTTCGAAGACCATGTGATGCAGGCCCGAGCCATCGTCGGTATCGCCGATGTACATGCCGGGACGCTTGCGCACCGCATCCAGGCCCTTGAGGACCTTGATCGAGTCGGCGCCGTAGGAGTTGGTGTTCGGGGTATTTTCGTTGGTGCTGGCCATAGTTTTGCACATAGGCACTTTACCCGCAAAACCCAAGCGAATTGGCCCTGTTTTACACAGGCCCAAGGCGGGCTGCGCCAAGTCTCTTGCATGCGCGGCGCCATGCGGCATGGTGCGCGCAACGAACAGGAAAAGGGGGCAATCCTTTGATCACGCGCAGCGCCATCTCGACCATCGCCCTGGCGGCGATGGCCACCGCCACTGCGGCCCAGGCCGCGCCCACCGCGCCAGACGCCGGAGAGGCGCAGTTCCGCAGCATTTACAAAGAGCTGGTCGAGACCAACACCACGGTCAGCAGCGGATCATGCACGCTGGCGGCCGAGCGGATGGCCGCGCACCTGAAAGCGGCTGGCTATGCCGACAGCCAGCTCACGCTGTTTTCCACGCCCGAACATCCCAAGGACGGCGGGCTGGTTGCCGTGCTGCCGGGTACGTCGAAGACTGCCAAGCCGATCCTGCTGCTCGCCCATCTCGACGTGGTGGAGGCCAAGCGCGCGGATTGGGAGCGCGATCCTTTCACCCTGATCGAGGAAGGTGGCTATTTCTATGGCCGCGGCACCGCCGACGACAAATCGATGGCAGCGATCTGGGTGGATACGATGGCGCGCCTCAAGGCGGGCAAGCCGCTCAAGCGCACGGTGAAGATGGCGCTGACCTGCGGGGAAGAAACCACCTGGGCGTTCAACGGTGCGCAGTGGCTGGCACAGAACAAGCGCGACCTGATCGATGCCGAGTTTGCCCTTAACGAAGGCGGCGGCGGCGATACCGATGGCAAGGGCCTGTCGGAAGGCGGCAAGCTGGTCAACCAATCGATCCAGGTGGGCGAAAAGGCGGTGCAGAACTATCGCCTGGAAACCCGCAATCCTGGCGGCCATAGCTCTATCCCTGTGCCCGAGAACGCCATTTACGAGCTGGCCGATGCGCTGGCACGGCTGCGCGACCATGAATTCCCCACCGAGATGAGCGACACCACCCGCGCCTTCTTTGCCAAGGCCGGAGCGGCGCGCGGCGATGCCATGGGCAAGGCGATGCAGGCCTTGGCCAGCAACCCGATCGGCAGCCCAGCCTTTGCCGAGGCGGAAAAGCTGGTGAACACCGACCGCACCTATCATTCCAAGCTGCGCACCACCTGTGTGGCCACGCTGCTCGATGGCGGCCACGCCAACAATGCCCTGCCCCAGCGCGCCGGGGCCAACGTGAACTGCCGCATCTTCCCCGGCCATTCGGTAGAAGAAATCCAGACCGCGCTGCAAAAGGTCGTGGCCGATCCTGGCGTCACGGTCAGCCTGGTGCCGCCGCAGCGCCCGCTGGCCAAGGCGCCCGCGCTCGATCCCAAGATCATCGGGCCGATGGAAAAGCTGTCCGCGCAGTATTTTCCCGCCGTGCCGGTGGTACCCGACATGTCCACCGGGGCAACCGACGGCATCTTCCTGGAAGCCGTGGGCATCCCGACCTATGGCGTGCCTGGCCCCTGGGGCAACCCCGATGGCAATGGCGTGCATGGCCTGAACGAACGGATCGAGGTCAAGTCGCTGCTGACCGGGCGGGCCTATCTCTATGACTTGGTGAACGCCTACGCACGGTGATCGGCGGGGTGTTGACAAGCTGTGGATAAAGTCCGGCTGCCCTTTTGGTGCGGCAGCCGGGCCTTGACCGGAACAGCACAAAGGTGTTCGTTATGCCCATGCGTCATGAAGCGGTCATGCCTGTCCTTCATGCCTCGCCCCGAGCGAGGCGGAAGCCGATTTGGCACAGGAGCGCGAGCGGAGCATGCTTCACCAGGCGCTGATCGAGCGGGCGGCTGCGGCCAGGCCCCATAGCGGCGATAGCGCCGCGACGCCGCGTTTGCTGGCATCCAACCGTCATCTCGACAATTGCCCGGCGCTGGTGCTCAACGCCGATTACACGCCGCTCAGCTATTACCCGCTCAGCCTGTGGCCGTGGCAAACCGCGATCAAGGCGGTGTTCCTGGAACGGGTGGATATCATCGCCACCTATGACCGCGCGGTGCACAGCCCGTCGCTGGACATGAAGATTCCCTCGGTGATCGCGCTGCGGCAATATGTGAAGCCCAGCGAGTTTCCCGCCTTCACCCGCTTCAACCTGTTCCTGCGCGATCGCTTCGTGTGCCAGTATTGCGGCAGCGGCGAAAACCTCACGTTCGACCACGTGATCCCGCGCCGGCTGGGCGGGCGCACCACCTGGGAAAACGTCACCACCGCCTGCGCGCCCTGCAACATGACCAAGGGCGGCCGCACCCCGGCGCAGGCGCACATGCGCCTGATGGAAGAACCGATCCGGCCCACGACCTGGCAATTGCAGGAAAAGGGCCGCGCCTTTCCGCCAGGGCACCTGCACGAAAGCTGGCGGGATTGGCTCTACTGGGACGTCGAGCTGGAAAGCTAGGCGGCCAGATCAGGCGGTCTGACGCGCCCCTTTCAGGAACAGCACCAGCGCTGCCAGCGCGATGACCGCGGCCACCAGCATCGGCATGGTGGGCAAGTCGATCAAAGCGCCCGGGCCACTGAACCGGGCCAGGGTCTGGGCATAGAGCGGAGGGCCGATGATCTGCGCGATCGAGCCGATCGACTGTACCGCGCCTTGCAGTTCGCCCTGGCTGCGCGCATCGACCGCGCGGCTGTTCATCGCCGAGATCGAAGGCTGCACCGCGCCCTGGAATGCGCCGACCGCAATGGCGAGATAAACCTGCCAGACCTGGTGCGCGAGGCAGTAGAGCACTGCAGAAGTGGCGAGCGAGGCCACGCCCATGATCACCGCGCGCCGCTCCCCCAGCCGGGGCAAGAGATAGCGCATGCCCAGCCCCTGGAACAACGCAGCGCTCAATCCGACGACGGCGAGAGCGAGGCCCACCGCCTTGGTCGAAAACCCGTAGGCGGCAATCGCCATGTAGGTCCAGATCGCTGGATAGACCACGTTGGCCAGCTGCCAGGCGCCCAGCGCGGCAACGAACCACAACACGCGGGCGCTTTGCCCTTTCAGCGCGCGCAGGCTGGACAGGGCATTGGCACGGCGCCAGTCGAACGGCCGGCGATGATCGGCGTCGAGCGATTCCCGCAAGGTGAACAGCCCGAACAGGAAATTGGCAAAGCTGAGCCCGGCCGCCGCCATGAACGGCACGCGCGGCCCCAGCGTGCCGAGCAACCCGCCCAGCGCCGGGCCGGCGACGAAGCCGATGCCGAACGCCATGCCCATCAGGCCAAAGCTGGCCGCGCGCTTTTCCGGCGGGGTGACATCGGCGATATAGGCATAGGCGGCCGAGAAGCTGGCACCGGTGATGCCGGCGATGATGCGGCCGGCGACCAGCCAGCTCATCGCCGGGGCAAAGGCCTGGAGCAGATAGTCGAGGCCAAGGGCAAAGACCGCCGCCAGCAGCACCGGCCGCCGGCCAAAGCGATCGGACAGGTTGCCGATCACTGGGGCGAACACGAACTGCATCACGGCATAGCCCGCGCCCAGCCAGCCGGCATATTCGGCCGCCTGGGTGATCGACACGCGGGCGAGGTGCATGATCAGCCCGGGAAACACCGGAATGACGATGCCAAAGCCAAGCATGTCGATCAGCACGATGGCAAAGACAAAGCTCAGCGAAGCGCGATGCGTCATGAAATCCCCCCGGGCTAAGCTATCTGGCCCCTGCCCTCTGCCCTCAGCTGCGACGGGTCAGCGCGGCTTCGCTTTCTTCCAGCAGCTGGGCCATGATCGTGGCCACCGGCTCTTCCTTGGTGACCATGCCCACCGACTGGCCGGCCATGACCGAGCCGCGTTCCACATCGCCATCGATTACCGCGCGGCGCAGCGCGCCGGCCCAGAAATGTTCGATCTCAAGCTGGGCAGCCGCCATGTCGAGTTCGCCCGCATCCAGCTTGTGCGCCACTTCGATCTGCTTGGCGGTGAATTCCTCGGTGCCCTTGTTCTTGAGCGCGCGCACCGGAATGACCGGCAGGCGCGGATCGACCTGGACCGAGGCCACCGCATCACGCGCGTTGCCGCGGAAGAACGCCGCCTTGAACGCGGGATGAGCGATCGATTCGCTGGCACAGGCAAAGCGGGTGCCAAGTTGCACCCCAGCCGCGCCCATTTCGAGGTAGGAGGCAATCGCCTCGCCCCGGCCAATGCCGCCCGCCACGAAGACGAGGTGATCGGCCGCCAGGGCGGGCAGGAATTCCTGCGCGAGCACCGACGTGGAAACCGGGCCGATGTGGCCGCCCGCTTCGCTGCCTTCGATCACCAGCGCGTCAGCCCCCGAACGGAACAGCTTCTTGGCAAGCGCGATCGTCGGGGCAAAGACGATGACCTTGGCGCCAAAGGCCTTGATCGCCTCGACACTGCCCTTGGGCGGGATGCCGCCGGCCAGCACGACATGGCCCACGCCGTGCTTTGCACACACCGCGATCAGATCGAACAGCAGGGGGTGCATGGTGATCAGGTTCACGCCGAACGGCTTGGCCGTAAGCGCCTTGGTGCCGGTGATTTCGGCATCGAGCAGGTCGGGCGTCATCGCGCCGCAGGCAATCACGCCAAAGCCGCCGGCATTGCTGATAGCGGCCACCAGGTTCCGTTCCGAAACCCAGCTCATCGCACCGCACAGGATCGCGTGCTCGGTGCCCAGGAAGGCAGCGCCGCGCGCCATGAGCGCGGAAGTCTTGGGAGTGGCCGTCATGTGTGAAAAATCGCCCCGTCTGCGATGAAGAAAGTGCCCGCGCTTTACGGTGCCGGAACCGGCCGGGCAAGGGGGAAGCGGCACCATAGATCGCCATTTCAACTTACTCTGGGCGCTTTAATCCATTTAGACGATCAAAACATGCTCGGTATGGCTGCGGACAACGAATTTCCCCTGATGGAGAGCCAAGCCATGTCCGCCCCCTCGAAGTGCCCGTTCCATGAAGGCGCCAGCGCCGCAGCGATCGCGCAGAGCCAGACGAACCAGACCTGGTGGCCCAACCGGCTGGACCTGGGCATCCTGCGCCAGCACTCGCGTCTGAGCGATCCGATGCCCCATGGGCATGACTATCGCGCGGCGTTTGGCCGGCTCGATCTCGATGCGGTAAAGGCCGATATCAATGCGCTGATGACCACGTCGCAGGAGTGGTGGCCGGCCGATTATGGCCACTATGGCCCGCTGTTCATCCGCATGGCCTGGCACAGCGCGGGCACCTATCGCACGTTTGACGGCCGTGGCGGCGCCTCGTCCGGCACACAGCGCTTTGCCCCGCTCAATTCCTGGCCCGACAATGTCAATCTCGACAAGGCGCGCCTGCTGCTGTGGCCGGTGAAGCAGAAGTATGGCGCCAGCCTGAGCTGGGCCGACCTGATGGTGCTGGCCGGCAATTGCGCGCTCGAAGCGATGGGCCTGCCCACCGTGGGCTTTGGCGGTGGCCGTGAAGACGTGTGGGAAAGCGAGGCCGATATCTATTGGGGTTCGGAAAGCCAGTGGCTGGCCGATGCCCGCTATAGCGGCGATCGCGAACTGGAAGAGCCGCTGGCCGCCGTCCAGATGGGCCTGATCTATGTGAACCCGGAAGGGCCCAATGGCGAACCCGATCCGCTGGGATCGGCGCGCGACATTCGCGAAACCTTTGCCCGCATGGCGATGAATGACGAGGAAACCGTGGCGCTGATCGCTGGCGGCCACACCTTTGGCAAGGCCCATGGCGCCGGTGACGCGGCCGCGATCGGCGCTGCCCCGGAAGGCGCGGACATCCTGGCCCAGGGGCTGGGCTGGATCAGCACGCACGGCAGCGGCGCGGGCGTGGACGCGATCACCAGCGGCCTGGAAGGCGCGTGGACGACCAATCCGATTGCCTGGGACAACGGCTATTTCGATGCGCTGTTCGGCTATGACTGGGAATTGACCGTCAGCCCGGCGGGCGCGCACCAGTGGAAGCCCAAAGGCGATGCTGGCGCGGGCACGGTGCCCGATGCGCATGATGCCACGCGCCGGCATCAGCCGATGATGTTCACCAGCGATATCGCCTTGATCACCGATCCGGCTTACCTGGCGATTTCCAGGGACTTCCACGCCAACCCGGACAAGTTTGCCCGCGCCTTTGCGGAAGGCTGGTTCAAGCTGACCCACCGCGACATGGGGCCCCAGGCACGCTATCTGGGCAAGGACGTGCCGCAGACCCCGCGCATCTGGATGGACCCGGTGCCGGCGGTAGATCATCCCCTGGTGACGACGGCCGATATCGACACGCTCAAGGCGCGGGTGCTCAACAGCGGTCTCTCGGTGACGGACCTGGTCAAGACGGCGTGGGCCAGCGCCTCCACCTTCCGCCAGTCAGACAAGCGCGGCGGTGCCAATGGCGCGCGCATCGCACTGGCGCCGCAAAAGGATTGGGCGGTGAACGAGCCGGCCGAGCTTGCCCGCGTGCTCGACGTGCTGCGCACGATAAAGGCATCGTTCGATGGCGAAGCCCGCGATGGCCGCAAGGTGAGCCTGGCAGATCTGATCGTGCTGGCCGGCAATGCCGGCGTGGAAGCGGCGGCGCGGGCGGCGGGGCACTATGTCGTGGTGCCGTTCACCCCGGGCCGCACCGATGCCAGCGATGCCCAGACCGACGCGGCCAGCTTTGCCGTGCTGGAACCCCGCCATGACGGCTTTCGCAACTATGCCGCCGGCCCGCACCGCCGCAGCCAGGAAGAACTGCTGGTTGACCGGGCGCAACTGCTGGGCCTGACCGCGCCCGAGATGACCGTGCTAGTCGGCGGGCTGCGCGTGCTGGGCGCCAACCATGGCGGGAGCATGCTGGGCCAGTTCACCGATCGCGTGGGCAGCCTGACCAACGACTTCTTCCGCAACCTGCTGGCCGCAACCACGGCGATGCGCTGGCAGGAAACCGGGGATGGCGTGTTCACCGCGTTCGACCGCAAGACCGGCGAACCCCGGCATGGCGCGACGCGGGTGGACCTGATCTTTGGCGCCAACTCCGAACTGCGCGCCCTGGCTGAAGCCTATGCCACCGATGACGCGGAAAAGCCATTCGTCGACGCGTTTGTGGCGGCCTGGGCCAAGGTGATGGACGCCGATCGCTTCGACCTGACAGCCTGACAAGGTTGGCAAGAAAGCGGCACCATCCCCTTTACCTGCCGCTTTCAAGCTTACCGCCCCGCCTTTTTCCGGTATCCCCAGCCGGACAGAGGCGGGGTTTTTCATGTTCGCGTGGCAGTTTCAGGTTTGCCGGGCACAGGCTGCGCCCTTCCCCCGTTGCCGCAGGAAGCAGCGCTGCTTGCCCCGCCCATGTTGAAAGCCACGCTGGAAATCGTGCTGTTCCTGCTTTCGGGAATTGCCCTCGCCGCTGCGAAGGTTGCTGCGCTGGTCGCTGTAGCAATCGCTCTCCCGGTGGCGGGCGTGATGATCTGGCGCAACCGGCGGAAATAGCGCTCTGCCGCCCGGGCAAGATGACGTTTCCCTCTGACCTGGGCCAAACCATCGTCCATCCTTGATTCGAAAAAACAAGGCAGACCGATCCCGCATTTCCTTGCGCATTGCAGCATTTTTCGCGAATGATTAATTCGTTTCGGATTTAAATCATTTGTTGCGCTTGGCACGGGGAAATTCATGGGGGCGATATCGAACGGGGCAGCGGAATCCGGCGACGTTCGGATACCAGGTGGCAAGAAATTTTATCCGGTTTTGGAAGGCTTGCGTGGGGCGGCCGCCATACTGGTGCTATTCCGCCATATCCCTACATACGGGCCACCCATCAATTTCCAGATGAGCTATCTCGCCGTCGACCTGTTTTTTGTGCTCAGCGGTTTTGTCATCGCGAACTCCTATGAACAAAAGCTCACTTCCGAAAGGATGAGTTTCAAAGAGTTTGCGGTGCTGCGCGTCATTCGCATTTTTCCGCTGTACCTGATCGGCAGCCTTATCGGCCTCGTGGCACTTTTCCTTACCGGAACGGTGCAGAACAACATTCTGGCGCTATCCGTAATTCTTGCGCTGGTCATGCTGCCTCTCCCTGTGAGGGGGCTGCCGCCCTATCCGCTCAACAATCCATCCTGGTCTTTGTTTTTCGAGTTTTTTGCCAACTTTTTCTATGCAAAGTTTGTAAAAATTCTGAACAACCGGACGATGGTCATCATCACGATCTTGTCACTGCTGATCCTAATATATGGCGCCACCACCTCACCCAAAGCGATGGATCTAGGCTGGGGAAAAAAGACATTCCTATTCGGGTTTCCCCGGGTGCTTTTTTCTTTTCTGGTCGGCGTTCTGATCTATCGGCTTGATTTGCGAAACAGCAATCGACGCACTTATGACAGCCCATTGCTTGCCGTGGCTGCGATTTGCGCCTCGATCGCAATTCAAGTGGTGGCAATCGACGCCAGGTTTGAAGCCATGTATGGCCTCTTTGCAGTGGCAATACTCTTCCCGCTGATCGTATATTTTTCGGTCCGCATATCGGTAAAAGGAAAGATTCTGGGTGCAATGATGCTGTTGGGAGAGATATCCTTCCCCCTATATGCCCTGCACTCGCCCCTCTATCAGATCAGCCATGTTGCGTTTGGGGCCTATCTCGATCCATACGCGCCGTACACCGGAATTGCCTTTGCCTTTGTGGCGATCGCCATTGCGCTGATGTTTCATTCCTGGGTCGACGTGCCGCTTAGAAAGCACTTGCGCGCCGCGATTATGCACCGCCTTCCACAGCCTTCCCCTGCCTGAAAAGAATAGGCAAACGGGGATGACCGGCAGGTGTGAAGCCGGAAAGCGCAGCTCTTCCTGGAGCCGCAGTTCGCCTCACACCCGTTCTTCGCCGCACGTTTGGAAACCTCGCCACCGGCAGCCCCGCCCGGCGCGCTTCCCACTTCAGCCCGCCAAGAGCGCCGTGATGCGCGCGGCGGCATGGCCGTCGCCGAAGGGGTTGTGGGCGCGGGCCATCGCGGCATAGGCGGCGGGATCGTCGAGCAGGGTGCTGGCCTCGGCCACGATGCGCGCGGCATCGGTGCCCACCAGTTTGGCGGTGCCGGCAGCGACGCCCTCGGGCCGCTCGGTGGTTTCGCGCATCACCAGCACGGGCTTGCCCAGCGCCGGGGCTTCTTCCTGCACACCGCCGCTGTCGGTCAGCATGATCTCGCTGATTGCCAGGAGGCGGGCGAAATGGGGATAGTCCAGCGGCTCGATCAGGGCGACATTGGCCAGGCCGGCAAGCGCTGCATCCATCACGGCGCGCACGTTGGGATTGGGGTGCACGGGAAAGATCAGGGCAACGTCGGGCCGGGCCGCCAGGGTGCGGATCGCCTGGGCAATCGCCTCAAGCCCGCCGCCGAAGTTTTCGCGGCGGTGGCTGGTCACGCCGATCAGGCGCTTGCCGGCAAAGCGGCTTTCCAGGGCGGTGAGGCCACTCGCTAGGCCCGGTTCGGCCGTGATCCTGGCGGTGACCCAGTGCAGCGCATCGATCACGGTGTTGCCGGTGACGTGGATCGTGGCGGGAGCGACATTTTCAGCGCGCAGCGCGTCGGCCGCCGTCTCTGTAGGGGCGAAATGCAGCGCGGCGATGGTGCCGATGATCTTGCGGTTCACCTCTTCGGGCCAGGGGTGATAGATATTGTGGCTGCGCAGGCCAGCCTCGACATGGGCCACCGCGATCTTGCGATAATAGGCCGCCAGGGCCCCTGCCATGGCCGTCGCGGTATCGCCCTGAACCACCACCCAATCGGGCTTTTCCGCGTCCATCACCTTGCCGATTTCGGTCAATAGCGCGGCGGTGAGCCCGTCGAGCGTCTGGTTGGGACGCATCAGATCGAGATCGTGATCGGGAATGATGCCGGCAATCGCCAGCACCTGGTCCAGCATGCCGCGATGCTGCGCGGTGACGCAGGTGACCACGCGAAAGCGCGGATCGGCGCGCAGGGCGTTCACCACGGGAAACATCTTGATGGCCTCGGGCCGGGTGCCGAAGACGAGGAGGATGGTTTTGGGGGTGCGCTGGGTCATCATGCTGCGCTTTATAGGGCGAATCTTAAGCGCCGGATAAGGGGCCGCACGTAAGGACTATATCGGATCTGGAGCCGCTAGGGCCAGACCGGGCGCCGGTGACAGGGCATGCCTGCCCCGGCGCGCAGCCAGGGCAGGCAAAGATCACCCCATATGGCTCAGGCCTTGAGCAGGTCTGGCAGCTTGCCACTCATGCCGCGCGCCTCATCCATGAACCAGCGCTTGAGCGTGGGCAGGCGCTGCACGCCGGCCATACCGAAGCGGCGTACCATGCTGGGCAGGCGCCCGCGCAGGCCGAACAGGCGGGTGAGCACGTCCGTGGCAGCCGCAACCATGAAGGTATCGGCGGCGCGCCAGCGTTCATAGCGTGCGAGCAACTGCGCGTCGCCCGGCTCCAGACCCAGCCGCGCACCTTCGGCCAAGACCTCTACCAGCGCGGCGACATCGCGCAGGCCGACATTGAGGCCCTGCCCGGCGATCGGATGCATGCCGTGTGCAGCATCGCCCACCAGCGCCAGGCGATGATCGACGATTTTGGCGGTATGGTGGAAATTGAGCGGATAGGACGAGCGCGGGCCGTTGAGCGCGATCTTGCCGAACACGCCGCCCATGCGCTTGTCCACCTCTGCCAGGAAGGCAGCTTCGCCCAGGGCGAGAACCCCGGCGGCATCCTTTTCCGCCACGGTCCACACCAAGGCGCTACGGTGCGTGCCATCAGCCTCGTCCAGCAGGGGCAGCAGCGCGAAGGGACCGGCGGGATAGAAGATTTCCCAGGCAGTGTTCTCGTGGCTGCGTTCATGGGTCAGCCCGGCGATGATGGCGCGATGGCCATAGTCCCAGCGTGCCGGGGTAAAGCCTGCTTCATCGCGGGTGGGGCTGCGGCGCCCTTCGGCGGCCACCAGCAGGCTGCCCTTGAGCAGGCGGCCATCGGCGAGGGTAACCGACACGCCGTGATCGCCGCGTTCGCGCGTGGCAACCTGGGCATTGGGCAGGAAGGTGATCAGGCTTTCCCGCGCAGCCGCCTCGTACATCGCCATGCGCAGATCGCGGTTGGCATACATGCGGCCCAGCGAGCCCTCTTCCGCGCCGGGGCGGAAATCGATGCGGCCGGGCTTCATGCTGTCGGTCACGGCGATGGCATCGATCGGGCAGCCCTTGGGAGCCAGCGCCTCGGCCATGCCGAGGTTGGTATAGAGGTTCCAGCTGGCGGTAGAGATGGCCGAGGCGCGCCCGTCGAACCCGGCGGCGGTTTGCGCCGCCGGATCGGAGGAATCGACCACCAGGCTGGACAGGCCCTGCTTGGCGAGGCCGATCGCCAGCGTCATGCCGACAAGGCCGCCGCCCAGGATCACCACGTCGCCCGAAAGGGCCTGCTCTGCCGCCACGTCGTTCATCACTTCACTCCACAGGTACTGCCCGGCCCCGGATCGAGATCAAGGCAGCGACCGTCATAGGCGCCTTGCGGCGCCGGCAAATTGATCCATGCCGAAAGGGTGGGGGCAATGTCCACTGTTTCAACGGGCGAAGGCTGTTCAAACCCGGTCATGCCCTTGCGCCAGAACAGGATCGGCACGCGGCGGTCATAATCCCACGGCGAACCATGGGTGGCGACATAGCCCGGCCCCGGTTGCGGCAGCGCCATGACCCCGCGCTTGAGCATCACCACGAAATCGCCCGAGCGCGGACCATAGAACGAAGCGCGGGCGCGCTGGATCAGGCTCCAGGTTTCGGGCGAGCCGGACGGCATCGGCGTCGCGGCGATTTCGGGGGCGGTGAACACGGCGGCCACCTGCGGGTGGGCCAGCAGGATGGCACGGGCAGTTTCCACCACGGTGGTCTTTTCCGCATCGGGCAGCGCGGCATCGACCCAGAAATCGCCGGCAGTGCCATCGCCCAGGATCAGGCCCTTGGCCGGCAAGCCGAGCTTGGCCGCGACCTTTTCGCTCAAGGCCTTGGGCGATAGCGCCATCTCGGCGCGGGCGACCTGCGGCATCGCCTCGCGGTTTTGTCGCTCGGGCATGTCAAAGCCGCCATGGTCGGCCGAAAGCACCACGCCGTAATCGATGCCGCGCGCATCGAGCGCGGCAAAGAACGCGCCCAGCGCCTGGTCGACAGTGGCCAGTTGGATGCACATTTCCGGCCCCTGCGTGCCGGTGCTGTGGCCCACGTAATCGGTTGCCGAGAGGCTGACGGCGAGCATGTCGGGCGCCGGGCCCTTGCCCAGCTTCATCGCGTCCACCAGCTTGAGCGCGAGATCGAGCGTCGCCTGATCGAGGCGGGGCGAGGCACGGAACGCCGTGGTATCGCCCGCCGCCAGGGCGAAATGCCCAGTACCGACCGTGGCACTGCCAGCCTGCACCGCGCCTTCGCGCGCCGCGCAGAACGCCGGCAGCGGCAGCGCCGGGGCGCCCTTGGCGAGGAGCTTGGCCACGGTGGCATTTTCCTGCGCGGCGGCGGGAATGCCGGCCCGGCCATCGAGCGTGACGAAGCCGTTGTTCTTCCACCACCACACCTGGTCGATCACATGGCCGCCCATCATCAGGGCGGCGCGGTCCTTGCCCGAAACCGCCACGTTGCGCGCGGCCGGCCACTGCTGCTTCATCCGCTCGCCCAGGGTAGGCACCAGAAGGTGGCCGACGCTGGCGACGTAGTCCTTGGGATCGGCGGCAGCGCGGGTTTCATCCTCGGCGCAATAGACCTCTTTCTTGGCCCGCGCGGCGGATTGATCGATCCAGGTATTGGCGATGATGCCGGTGTGGGCCGGGCGATTGCCGGTGAGCAGGGTGGAGTGGCCGGGGCAGGTTTCGGTAGCGGCATGGCTTTGATAGCCGGCCGGGAACACCGCGCCGCTGGCCAGCCGCGCCAGGCCGCCGGTGAAGTGGCTGCGATATTCGGCAAACAGATCGGCCGAGAACTGGTCCATCGCCAGTGCGATCACCAAGCGCGGCGGCGTGGTGACGGCGGCGCTGGGTGCCGGCGCGGCGGCAGGCTGCGGCGCGGCGGCTGGCGCGGCGATGGACGTGGCGGGCGCCATCACCAGGGTTGCCGCAAGGGTGATCAGGGCGGATGTCAGGACCGGTTTGTTTCGCATGAAGTTACCTCAACGGAATGCCGCCGGCCTTGTCCATCCCGCCCTTGGGGTATTCACCAAGAGGCGTTCTGGACGGCGCCGGCCATGTGCCTTACATCGCGCGGGCGTTAGAATGATCTTTCGCGCCGGAAACGGAGAGCGTGTGCCCCTGTTGCAGCGATTCTGGAAGAGCATGACGGGCGCCCTGGCGCAACTGACCCCGCCATTGCGCGCAATTGTTGCAGTCTTGTGGCTCTTGCCGATGGCCCTGCTCGGCGCCCAGCCGCTCCAGGCCCAGAACGAAAGCGGCAGCGCCCCGCATATCCGCGCCACGCTGCTGGCGGAGGGGCCCGCCCAACCGGGCCAGACCGTGACGATGGCCGTGCTGATGCAGCCAGAGGCGGGCTGGCACGGCTATTGGACCAATCCGGGCGACGCTGGCCTGCCGCTGTCGCTCGACTGGAGCCTGCCGGCCGGGGCCAAGGCTGGCGACCTGCAGTTTCCCGTGCCGCAGACCCTGGTCCTGCAGGGATTGATGAACCACGTCTATGAACAGGCCTATGCCGTGCTGGTGCCGGTGACGGTGCCAACTGATGCGCAGCCGGGCAGCACCCTGCCGGTCAGCGCCAAGGCGCAGTGGCTGGCCTGCACCAACCAGATCTGCGTGCCCGAACGCGCCAGCCTGATGGGCACGATCGCCGTGGGCGATGGCCCCAAGGACGCCCGCTTTGCCGCGTGGCGCGCCGCCCTGCCGGCACGGCTCGACCAGCAGGGGAAGTTTGAGGCAACGCCCACCGGCCTCGCGCTCGCCATCCCCTTCCCTGCCACCGCGCGCATTGCCGATCCGCACTTCTTCATCGCTGGCCAGGGCGTGATCGATTATGCCGCGCCCCAGGCCTTTGCCCGACAGGGCGATTGGCTGATCGTCACCCTGGCGCGGGCCAAGGGCGCCATGGCCGAGCATCCGCAAAGCATATCTGGCGTGCTGGCGTTGGGCCCTGGCGCTGGCGGTCTGGCGATCACGGCCGTGCCCGGCGCGGTGCCCAAGGGCGGCACGCCGATCGGGGGCAGCGGACAGGCCGCGTTTTCGTGGCGCACGCTGGTCCTCGCCATGCTCGGCGCCTTGGCCGGCGGGCTGGTGCTCAACATCATGCCCTGCGTGTTCCCGATCCTCAGCCTCAAGGCCATGGCGCTGGCACGTGGCAACAGCCGGCATGCCCAGGCCGAAGGGCTGGCCTATAGCGCCGGGGTGATCCTGGCCTGCCTCGCGCTGGGCGCCGCACTGCTGGCCTTACGCGCCGGCGGGGCGCAGGTGGGCTGGGCATTCCAGTTGCAGAATCCGGGCGTGGTGACCTTGCTGGTCTTGCTGGCGACGGCGATCACGGCAAACTTTGCCGGGCTCTATGAACTGCCGGGGCTGTCCGTCTCGCGCAGCGGTGCCAGTGCCGGCACCGTGGGCGGCGCCTTTGGCACCGGGCTGCTCGCGGCCTTCGTGGCGACGCCGTGCACCGGGCCGTTCATGGCGGCGGCCATGGGCGTGGCGCTGGTTCTGCCGCCAGTGGCGGGGCTCGCCGTGTTTGCCGCGCTGGGCCTGGGCCTGGCGCTGCCGTTCCTGCTGATCGGCTTCGTGCCGCCGCTGCGCCGCATCCTGCCGCGCCCCGGGCCATGGATGGACCGCTTCCGTCGCGCCATGTCCGTGCCCATGGGGCTGACGGTGGCGGCGCTGCTGTGGCTGGCCTGGCGCCAGGGTGGCCTTGGCCTGATGGGCGCGGCGCTCGCCCTCGCCGTGGCGCTGCTGATCGTGCTGGTCGTGGCCGAACGGCAGCGGCGACAGGGCCGCGCCGTGCTGGCCTGGCTGGCGCCTGTCGCAATCGCGCTCATCGCCGCAGCCCTGCTCGGCGCCCCGCGCCTTGCCGCAAAGCCTGCGGCACAAAGCGAAGGCCTGCCCGGCACGCAACCGTTCAGCCAAGCCGCACTCGACCGCGCGCGCGCCAGCGGCAAGCCGGTTTTCCTCTATTTCACCGCAGACTGGTGCTTGTCGTGCAAGGTCAACGAAAGCGTGGCGATCGATCGCGACACGACCGCCAAGGCCTTTGCCAAGGCCGGCGTGCAGGTGATCGTGGGCGATTGGACGCGGGCCGACCCGGCGATCACCACCTTCCTGACAGCCCAGGGCGCGGCGGGCGTGCCGCTTTACCTGTGGTATGCACCGGGCGCCGCAACCCCCACCAAGCTGCCCCAGGTGCTGACCCCGCAGACCCTGCCCGACCTTGCCGCAGGCGCCAAACAAGACGGTTGACCGCCCCGCCCCCCTGTGGCAATCGCGCCGCACCCGAGCGGGTGTAGCTCAATGGTAGAGCAGCAGCTTCCCAAGCTGAATACGAGGGTTCGATTCCCTTCACCCGCTCCAATGTTTTCAGTTGTTTAGAGCGCGTGGAGGGCAAACCTTCCAACATCGTTCCAACAACCATTCCAACAAAAAGGCCGGCGGGTTTCCCCACCGGCCCTTTTTGTAAGCTCGCCCCCGCTTAGGGCGACGGCGGCGATTCGCCGTCAGCGGAACCAGAGCCACCCGCTTCGCTAGGCACCTGCCCCCCCTCGGTGCCCGCAGGCGGCTCGCTGTCGCCCTGCGCGCCGCTGTCAGCGCCGCTGGCGCCTTCACCCTCACCTGCACCGCTCGCGGGCGGCGCATCGCTGGAAGGCCCGTTTGCGGGCAATTCCGGCACAGGCGGATCATATTCCACGGGCGGCGGCGCAAAGCCCAGCTCGGCCGCTTCGGCCTGGGCCGCTTCATCGTGGTTGGTCAGCACCGCCAGCGCGGGGCCGATCGCGGCGTCTTCGGTTTGGTCGCTCATCAAAACCTCACTGTTGGTTGGGCTGGTCGACCAGCCAGTTGTGCAGCGCTACGGCGTAGGCTGCGGTGCTGGAGCAGGCTTGCACGTCCCCGGCGGATACCACGACGGAACCGTCGGGCACGCTTTCGCGAATGCCGGGATCGCCAGGCGCGGCGGCGGCGGGGGCGCTGCCGGCATCACGGCCAGCGGCCGAGGGGCACACGCGGTGAGTAGCGCCATAAGCAGCGCCGGCAGCGCGCGCCGCATCCACTTCTTTTTCATGTTCGGTTTCTCCCACGGCCGCCTTCATGCGCGAGGCCGCTTCTTGGTGTTGCACGGCATCCTGCCACTGCTTGGTGGCCGTGACTTGGGCATCCTTGATGGCGACAAGATCGGCCTTCGCCCGCGCCAGATCGGCTTTCGCATGATGCAGGCGCACGGTTTGCACAGCGAGTGCCACTACCAACAGCGCGGCGATCGGCAGCAATGCCGGCGCCAGCACATGGCGCAGCCAGGACATCACGCGGCCAACAACCAGCCACGTCATGATTGCACCTGCGGCGTGCGAGGGCGGAACGTGCCGATTACCCCGATCAGGCCGGTAACCGCCGCGCCAATCCCCAACGCTTCGGCGTTCTTGCCCTGCCCGGCCATCCAGGCGCCCACCAGGACAAGCACCACGATCGCGGCCAGCGTCGCCAGAAATGCGATCAGGCTATGCTGTTCGTTCATTGCATGCCTCCCTTGATCCATGCCGCCACGTCGAACGAGGGGCAGGCCTTGGCCACGTTCGGCCAGTCGCGATGCCCGCGCACGATCAGCCCCAGCGCCTTGGCCTGGTACTGCCGGATGAGGCGCGCCAGGGTGGCGCGCTGCGCCGGCGTGCGCGTATCCTTGGGCTTGCCGCCGGCGTTGAGGGTTTCAGTCCCGCCAACATAGCTGATGCCGATATTACCGGTGTTGTGGAGCGCGGTGTGCGCGCCCAGCTGCGTATCGGGCAGCGTGGCCACGGCATCGCCATCCAGCTCGATCACCCAGTGATAACTGGGCTGGCCAAAGCGGGCGATATCCCACCGCGTCACTTCGGCCGCCGTGTTGTCGCGGCCTTCGGGCGTGGCCGTGCAATGCACGGTCAGAAAGCGGATCGGTCCAAGCGGCTTTGGCATCAGGGTCACCTCACTTCAAGAAATGGCTGACCAGCAGCCCGAACATGGCCGCCACGAACGAGGCGATGAGCGATGCCACCGTGACGAGGACGGCCCAGCCACCCTTGCGCTTGGCCTCGGTCTCTTCGATCCGGGCCATGCGCCGATCGATCCGCTCGAGGACCACCTCTATTTTCGTCAGGCGATCTTCCACGGCGTCGAGGCGTCCTTCCATGCGGCCCAGGTCTCGATGGATTTCGGAGGGGTTCATGAGCGCCACCCGGCAAGCGCGATGGTAAGCAGCGCTAGCGGCACCGCACCCGTAAGCGGCCAAAGCCGTGATAGGCGCTCGATGCGGGACGCCACCTGATCAGGGCGCAACGCGATCACGTGCAGCGTGGTCAACGCCGTCCAAGCCAGCGCCAGCAGCCAGAGGGCGGCAAGGATGATCAGGCCGACCATCACGCCACCGCCAGATCGAAGATTTCCGGCAAGTCCGCGCGCACTCGCGCCGCCATCAATGCATGGCCGGTCGAATTGGGATGCAGCGGGTCGCTGCCATAATAGGTGCTGTTGAACGTCACCCCGTCGTTGTTGGTGGTCAGCGCCCGATCGAAATGGATGCGCCGCACGAAATTGGGCAGCGTGTCGAGAAACGCATTGAGCTGGTCGAAAACCCGCGTTGGCACGGGCTGGATTTTTGCGACGGCCAGGCCGATGCCGTTCGAAGCACAATAGTTGACCAGCAGGTTGATATTGGTCTGGAACGTGGCCAGCCCGCTGTTCTGATCATTCGTGCCGAAAGCCTCGATGATCCAGTCTGGCTTGATCGCCGGAATTTCGTTGAGCAAGAGAGGCCCGATTTCCGATGCCGTGCTGCCCGATAGGCCAGCGATAACCGCATTGCCGCCGATCGCATCCTTGGTAATCTGCGCCCAGCGCTGCGAGTTGAGCAGGTTGTTGTCAAACACGCCCTCGGTAATGCTATCACCGATCATCATGGCACGCGGGTTCTTGCGGCCCGAACTGGCGAATACACGCTTGATCAGGGTCTGTCCGATCATCGCTGCAAAGAACGGCGAACCGAACTGCAGACCGGAAAGCCTGATCACCACGCCATCGTTAGACCCTTCGGAAAGCGTGGCGATCACCGCGCCAGTAACCATGTCGCGAATGGTGGCCGTGTTGATGCGCTTGTTGCGGCGCAGCTCGAGCACATAATCACGCCCGGCCGTCAGCGCCGGCATCGCTGCGCTCACAACCACCGTGGGCGCCGTCGTCCAGGATGTGTCTTGCGCTGCGCCTGCACTGGTGTTGGCTTGCGCAAAGCCGATCGTGCCGGCGGAATCATCGACCACGACAAGGGTGCCGCGCCACCCCACCGATCGCCAATAGCCAAAGGCGAACTTGCTGCCCGTTGCCTGTGGCTGGAACCACAACCGGATAACGCGATCTTCGTCATGAAACAGGCTGGCCTGGGTCAGCTTGGCATAGACGCTCATATCGGCCGCGCCGGCGGGAGACAGGGCACCATTGCTGGGATGCGTCCATGCCCCGCCAAATGTCCAGCTTGCCGGCGCGGCAATGCCAAAGCCCTGCGAATACGTGACCACCGGCTTGGAAAGTGCACCCTGCAGTGCGACGCCCACATTCGCCGGCGACAACAGAAGAGCTGTCACCTTGTAAACAAACGTGCCGCCATAGGTTCGGCCGAACGTCGACCAGGTTTGCGTGCCTGATACGGCTGCCGCGATGCCAACTGCTGTGTTGGAGTTCGGGCCAATGTTCTTGACCGTTGCGCCGCCCGAAAGCAGCTCATATCCGATCACGTCATTCGCCTGCGTGGAAATGCCAACGCCGCCGTTGAAGCCGGTAAAGGTATTGTCGGCATTCCCCACAGTCGCAGTGGCTGCATATTTGGCCACCAGCGTGAACGACAAGCCACCGGCCGGACGCAGGTGCAAGATGTTCAGCGGCCCCGTGCTGCTGATCGGCAGCGTGACAGAGGTAACCTTTGACGCCGCCGGCACCGATCCGATCTGATAACCGGCCGGGCCGCCCAGGTTGGCATTCCATGCGGCGGTTGGCGTGCCCACCGTGGTGTTGGTGATCGTGACGTTATCGCCGGCCGCCTCGCCCTTTTCGATGCGGGCTTCCAGTTCAGCCGAAAGGTTGCTTGATCCCACGGCAACGGATCGAACGGTATAGCTCGCCGTTCCGCCGAAACGGCGGTTGCTATAGGCGGTCCAGGTTTGCGTGCCTGAAACAGCAGCGCCAAGACCGATGCCGGTGTATCCCGTCGCCGTCGTGGAATATCCGACGGTGCCAGTGCCAGTTTCATACCCGATGAAATCGCCGGCGGAAAATCGCCAGTTCGGGGTAGCAAACAGGTTATCGGCATTTGCCGTCCCGGCCACCACCGGAACCTTTTCGATCAGCTGATAGCTATTGCCGCCCAGGCTACGCACACGAATAAGGTTCAGCGCGCCCGCCGCTATGATCGGCAGCGATACCTGATCAACAGTGCAATCGCTGGGCACAGTGCCGATGAGCGCGGCCGACGTTCCGCCGCTACCCAGCGTCGCATTGGTAGTGAACGAGCCGCCCAGGGTGGAAGTGAGCGACGAAATAATTGCGTTCAACGCCGCAACGCTCAGCCCCATGACAATCAGCCCGGCGCTCAACGTTTGCTTCACCTGCACACTGTCAGGGCCATTCACAGGCACCAGCGCGCCAGACGCCACCTTCCACAGCAACAGCTGCGTGTAATCGGACGACATAGCCCAGAAAGTCTGCGTTTCGCCCAGGGCGCCAACCGTGGCAGTCGGCGCGGTTGCACCGGTCAGGCCAGCGATGGCGGGCAGCGTGTAAACCGGCGCTGTGTTGGTTGCCGAAACGCCCGACGCACCAGGAACGACATAGGCCCGCGTGATCGCACCGCCTGAAACAACCACACGGGCGCGATGGCCAAGCGGCCCGCCTGTCACGATCAGGTCAAACTCGCCACTGACCGTCGCACCAGAACCCACAGCACCAAGCGCAATTCCGGTCACCGTGTAGGGTATGGCGCTGGCAACTGCGGGCAGAATGCCCACTGCAGCAGCGGCCGCAGCAGCAGCATTCGCACCGGCCGTCGAAATGATTGCTTGGCCCGTTGCCGTCCCGGCTTGCACACCGGCTGCATCGCGCGCGGCTTCCGCCTGGCCCTGCGCCGTCTGGGCTCCCAGCTCGGCGGCTTCCGCCAGCCCCTGCGCCAACTGTGAAGCATCACGCGCCGTTTCGGCATCCAGCGCGGCGCGTTCGGCATCGGCGCCGGAATGCGGTACCGGCACCAGCACGCCATCGATGATGCCCAGCGCCTTGCCTTCGCCGGCAGACAGATCGCCCACCGGCAACGGCACGAGGCCCTTTTGCACCAGCAGCCCACGGGCATAGATATCCGTCAGCTCTTGCTTGTGCTCCTGGGCAATCCGCACACCCTTGTCGAGCTGGTTGGCAAAGGCGGTCGAAGGGAAAGTGCCGTTGGCCGCAAAAGCCGCGTCCTGGGTCAGCGGCGTGTTGCGATCGAACAGGATCGCCGCGCCCGTTGCGGGCGCCACGTCGAACACACAATTTCCGCCAACTATGGTATAGCCGCCGGTCAGCGTGGTCGGCCCCACCGTCGCGACCACATCGGCCGCGTTGCTATAGCTGAACCCCAGCGGAAAGCTGGTGGTCACGCCATCGCCGATATAGCTGGTCGGAAGGGTTTCAACCCCAACGGTCATAGGAAAGCCCCGCTCATGTCGCTTGCATGGGCGAAGGGCTAATCCGCTGCGCGGGGCCGCCTCTGGCGCTTTACGGCCGCTCGCCGGGTGAACCGCACCACGGGCGCCGGGGCATCGCTGCTAGTCCGGCGCCGCTTGTTTCCCACAAGCCGCGAATCGCGTCAAGGCGCGGGCTCTGGCGCCACCGCATTGCTGAAGTCTGGCGCACGCCCCGGCAGCTTTTCGCCGGGCGCCCAATAGAACTGCGTTCCTTGATCTTTGGCGAATTTCGCCATGCGGGCATTGCTCTGCGCATATCCCGGATCGACGGCCTTGTTGATTTCGTCCGTCACCATACGGTCAAACGCTAACCGCAGATACCACAGCGAGCCGCCTGGCAGCATGCCACGCGCCACTTTGACGGCCTGCTTGGCTTTGTGCTTGGCGGTTAAGACGTTCACGGCATCCTGCCCGGTCGCCCACACCGGCCCCAGCGCCGTGGTGCCAAGGCCATTGCCGTTCCGGTCCGATGCGCTGTTAAGGAAATCGCCAAAGATGCCCCATCCGCCACCTTGCAAAGACGCTTGCGCCCAGAACCCCAGCTTGGGTTTGAATTCACCCGTGGCTTCGTCGTACAACTGCGGCTTGTCGAACATGCGGCGCGGATCTTTTCCGTTCAGCAAATCTTTTGCCAGCAGCGTCAGGCCGCCCATGATCATGGTTGTAGTGAAAAGCCTGGCCGTGTACCGCGCGCCGCCGGCCCAGCCCTGCGCCATAATCCGCCGCGACTGCATCAAGGCAATGGAAGCGCCAAAGCTTTTGAACAGAAACGCAGACCGCACCGCTTCACCCAGCAGATTGCCCTTGGGCGCGAGCGAATGGAACTGCGCGCGCGTGCGCAAATCTGGCACCGGCACGGCATGATCCACTTCCTGCGCAATCCATTCCAGCAGACGATCGCCCAGCGCGCGATTTGCCACATTGTTGGGGTTGATCCATTCAACGCCGCGATGATCGGTTTCAAGCGGCGTGGCCCGGATTGCATCCCAATCCTCGGCCGACAGGCCATAGCGCTGCATCCGCCTGTTGATCACAGGGTCGAGTTCCGCAAATGCCTTGCCGCGCTCGTCCGTCAAAAGGCCGAGCAACTCCATACCAAACGCCCAGCGGCCAGCTTGGGTCCAACGAGCGAGCCCTTGAACGCGCAAGGCCCCTTCCGCCAAACGCCGAGACACTTCATTGCTAAGTTCTTCATTCAGCATACGGCTTTGGGCGGCCGTTCGATTCGACCATTCCTCCGCGATCAAGCCCAGGCGCACAGCTAGGCGATGATCGGCTTCTGCTCCGGGCTTCATCAGCCTGTAATACTGCCCGATCATCCGTACAGACGACATGCCGTTGATGGCCCGCGCCGAATCCTGAAATGCGATATCAGTGATCGCCGAAATTATGGCACTCCCCAACTTTGCAGCCGTCTGTATCGAGCGGAATGAGGAAAAGAACGTGGCAACGCTGCGATTTTCTGCACGGTTGTTTAGCCCCTGGAGTTCGCGCCACATCCGATCCATATTTGCCAGCGGACTGCGCGTAGCGTCTACTGCCTTGCTGTTCGGCGCCGGATCTAGCTCGGCCGACCTCACGATGGTGTCTTTGATCCATTCCACGGTGTTGCTGGGGTTCGGCCCCAGCACTTCCAGCATCGCAATATCGCGGCTCATCCCGTCGATATGTCCCATCATCGCATCAAACGCCGATCCGGCGCCAAATGTCTCGTTATAGCGCATCCAGTCGTCGGCGTTCTTGAACACCAGGAACCGCGCATCGCTGCGCCGGTTGGCCAGCGATGATGCCCCCATGCCGCCCGGGTTGCGGTCGTTCCACCCTTCGCTGCGGATCGTCTCAAACACATCGCGCAGCGCCGCTTCGAACGATGCATCGGTAAACGGCAATCCGGTGCGACGGTCCACCATTTTCAGACGGTCGAGCTTCGGCACGATGAAATCGCGCCACGCTTCATAGCCCGCCGCGCGCACTGCCCGCGCGTTGTGGCTCTGCGGCAGACCCCATCCTTCAAGCTTGCCGATATCGCCACCCGCCGCATTGTATCGCTGGCGCAATTCTTCGGTGCCAGTACCCCATGCCTGGGCCAGTTCGCGCGCGTTGGCATTGCCACTATCTTCGCCAAATGCCTCGCGCACGATATCTTCCAGTTGCGCACGGTTGCGCACATCGCCTTTCAGGTTTGATGAATGGTCGGCCAGGATTTGGTCGATCCGCCCATGCGCACGCCCACGCACAGCGCGCCAGCGCCCCTCCACGCTCGAATAGCTGGCATATTCATCGCCACCCAGAAATGCCGGCCCCGCATTGGGGTTGATCGGCCCATCGCCATTGCCACCGCGATAGCCGGCCATTTCCGCCTCGATCCGCTGCCTCGTGCGGATCGTTACCGCCGCCAGCATCTTGCGCCGCGCCAGGTCATATTCCAACCCTTTCAGCGCCGCATCCGTGGCCATGGCCCCGGCGGCTTCCGGCCCCATCTGGCGCCCGAAGTTTTCTGCGAGCTCGTCATAGAGCTCGCGCGCCCGGTCCGCCTGCTCCCGCGTAATCTTGCCCTGCTCGACCAGCGGGAGCAGGCATTCCTTCATGCTCATGGTTCGTCATCATCGTCGTTGGCGCACAGCCGCGATGGCCGCACGACTTCCTTGGCCTCTTCGGCCAGCATGTTGAACAGATAGGCCATGCCCTCGGGATCGAGCACCGCACCCGGCACCGTGTTGCCCAGCATGTTTTCCACGCACGCCATCGCGCCCAGAAAGCGATTGGCCCGCGTTTCATAATCCATCGGCAGGGTGGCCATGATCATGCCTCCCCTTCGATGGTCATGGCCGAGGCCGGGCGGCTGAACACCCGCGCCGCGCGCTTGCCGATCTTGCGCGTGCGCTGGGTCCACCCCCACATCGCCAGCAGGCGCCCGATGCGCTGGCGGGTGGACCAGTCGGGTTCATCGATGCCCATGCCTTCGGCGGCCTGCCCGATCGTCGTTTCCGCGCGATCCGCGAGATAGGCTTTGAGCGGCGCCGCCATGGGATCGCCATCGAACACTGCTTCGCTGTCCACCACGCACGGTGGCAGGCCCACTTGCGCCCACAGCGCCCGCGCCGCCGCCGGCCCCCACAGCCGCCGCGCTTCGCGCACCACCGAAACCCCCGCGACCAGGCGCGAGGGATCGAGGTCGATGGACTGCAGCGGCGGCGGGTCCAGATCGTGCATCTGGTACTGGCCCGTCTTGCGAAGTGCAGGAAGGACTTCGGAGGTGACCCATTTACGGAAGCGCCGAGCTTCATCGCGCCGGCTCTTAAGCACGGCGGCATACATCCCGCTCTCGGAAATGATGTTCATTTCCTGATGCCCACCAAGGGTATCCACAATGTGGATACCCTTTTCATCGTCATCGAGCATTCGGACCATATGAGGAGCTTGGGTGTAACCCAAAGCCTTGGCCAGATCGTTGGCCACAAACCAAGGATCACCCGCAACCATCACGATCCGGACAGGATGTTCATCGAACTCGTAAGCTAGCAGTGCATTAGACATGACGACTTCCTTCGAAATCGTCCGGCCCCCGGAAGGCTACCCCGGGGAAAGGGGCCGCAGATTGTGCGGACCCTTTGGTGGCCGGACGCGCCACGATTAGCCTTACCGCTCGAAGGAAACGGCGCCCCTTGCGGAGCTCGCGACACGCCCGACCATAAAAAACCGCGCCCACACGTGGGCGTGTGGCGCGGGCTGCGCCTTCGATTACAGGGAGGCTAATCCCTAACGCGGGACTCCCCGCGTCATCGCCGCTATACTCGCAACCGACTCGCGGAACAAGGGGGACATTAATGCGCCGTGCGTTCGCCGCTCTTTTACTGATACCTACAATTGCGCAGGCGAAACCTTCGCGCCTTGAGCAAGCGCATGCTGCCCAACAATCCTGGGGCGACTGCGTCGTCATCAACACGCGGAAAATGTCCGCCCGTGCTCAGCCATCAGATGTGGTTGAGGCAGCCTTCGGGAAATGCTTTCACGAAGAAGGCGACTTTCGTGAAGCGTTGCGCAAGTGGAGCAATAACGGCGGTTGGTCGATTGGCTATTCTGGCCCGGAACTTGACTATCAAATGCTCCGTGTCCGCGCACAAATTCGCCAGCAGGCGATGGCCGCTGCGGTCGCAGGCTGATCACCGCCCATGACCCTGCGCAAGATCGCCGGGGAGGCTTTCGAGGGCGTGACCGTCACGCTCGATGGCTGCTACTTCGACGGGTGCAGTTTCGACCGCTGCACGCTGGTATTCAACGGGGTCGCACCGTTCGGATACTCGGGCGCGACACCGTTCCGCGGCTGCACGGTCCAGCTTCACGAAACCGCCGCTATGGTGCTCAGCCAGCTTTCCAGCTTTGTCGGGCAGGAAGGCACCCTCGGCTTCGCTGCCAAGGCCGAGTACGGCCTGCCCCTCGTGCTGACGCTTGATTGATCCGGTCATAGACAACTCCTGATCGCTTCGATCGCGGCGGCATCCGCCTTCAATTCCTCTTCGATGCGCGCCACGCTGCGCGCACCCTTGCCATCCCCCAGGTCTACGGAGTAGCGCTCCATCGCATCGCCCAGCGTCGCACGCACATCATGCCAGGCGCTATCGGCCACCAAGGTCGGCCCGTCGCCGGTTGGCTGATCGAACGCTTTCAGGGTTTGCGGATCGACGCTGGCACGCGGTGCGACGGCATCTGCCTTGCGAGCGCCGCGCAACTTCCCTATATCCGAGCCGGCCTCGCGCGTGGGGGAGTGGTCCCGCGCAACACCGGTAGCACCTCCGTCCTCCGCTGCCGCCGGGGCCTTTCGATCCTTCTTGAATGCCGTCAGCAGCCAGTTTTGCCGCTGCTCGTCCCAGTCCAGGCGCACTTTCGCCACATGGTCCGGGCTCTCCAGATGCAGCCGGTTGCGCGTGCTGCGCTCCGGCACCACCCGCATATCGTCCAATATGCTCGGTAGATTCTCGACCACATCGGGATGCTTGCCAACGATATGCGCAAGGCCATGCGTGTCATCGCCCCACACCACATCGATCGGTCCGGTGTCTTCGTGATACAGCGCACCATAGACGGTGCCTTCGCCTGCCGCCGCCAGTTCGGTGCGCGCATCGTCCCACACCGTCTGTCGCGTCACGCGCGGGCTTTCCAAGCCCAGTTCGTGCGCTTCCACTTCCGATTGCGCAATGCGCCAGCTCGTTTCATCGGGAAAGGCATCGCGGCGCAACTGCGGCACTTCGTCTCCGTCGGGCCGGTCGATCATGCCAGGATCGACACGCGGCGCCTCGGGCGCCATCATGTCATCCGGCGCAGCACCATCGCGCGCCATGCCGGCGGCTACCTCGGCTTCCGCGTCCGCACGCACGCGCTCAGCCTCCACCACGGCGGCCTCTCCGTCATCGACCGCCCGTGCAACCGGCCCCTCGATAGCGCCGCCTTCCTGCCCCATTTTCTTGCGTGACCAGGCCAGAAAATCGCCCACCGTCATGTCGCGCATATAGGGATTGGCGTCGATCACCCGTTGCGAAAGCAGCGATGATAGCGGCGTTTCTGGCTCGGCGCGCAGCACGCGCGGCCCGTCGCCAGTGCCCAGATGGTGCATGACGTACAGGTTCGCAGGGTCCGCCTGAACGCCCATGGCACGCAGCCGCTGGGCATTGTCATCGGTCAGGCGCCGCATCAAACGTTCTTGCAGCGCCGGGTCACCCTTGCGCGCCAGGATCGCTTCACGGCTCAATCCGCTATTCGGAAACTCCGCGCGATACGCGCCCAGCCAGGTGTCATTCGTGAAGCCATAAAGCCCGGACGCAGATTGCCCTGGCATCGGGTTGCGCGCGTTCGGATTGCCCCCGCTTTCGCTGCGTCGCACCGCCGCCAGATAGCCGTCCACGCCGCTATTGCCATCCAGCGCGGCGATCGCGCCCGCCACGCGCGCCTGATGCGCAGCGAGGCCCGCATGCGTATCGACAAACGGACTGGAAGCGTTGATTTCACCGTGCAGGTTCAGGATATTCAGCGCCGCCTGTTGCTGCGGCGTGCGTTCCCATGGCGCCCCCGTGGCGCGTTCCAACTCGCGCGCCAGCTTTAAATCCATCGGCAGCACCCTATCAGCGGCCGCCTTCACCCCGGCGCTGACAAGCCCGGGGCCATATCGCAGGCCAGCACCAACAGCAGCATTTGTTGCCGCGCCCAGTGCCAGTTCCTGCGCCATCTGGCCCGGAGTATAATTTTCGCCCATGTTCGCGGCTGATCGCACCGCCTGCGGCGTCTGGATCGCCGTCATCCGTGCCCCGTTCAGCGCTTCACCCGCAATCACTTCCGCCAGCGATTTGCCGCCGCCGCCCAACGCCAGAAATGGCAGGTTCTCTGCACTGAAGGCCGTGGAAACGCCAAACGCCAGGCCGGGGATGATCGCGGTGCCGACGCCACCTTGCGCTGATGTTGCCATATCGCGTGCATGGGCCCCTTTGCGCCCATAGGCCCAAACGTCGAATTCTTCCTGGGTCCGCGGCAAATCGGCAAAGGCGTTTGGGTCGCGCTGCCTAGCGGCCACCACACCACCCCATAGCGCCTTGAACCGCTCGGGCGAGGTTTCCACAGACTGTATCCAGCCACCCCAACGCGGATCGCGATAGCGGCTGCGCGGGTTGCCCATAGCTACCAGCGAATCTTCCAGATCATTGTAGGCCTGCACTTTATTGTTGAAATTGCCGGCTTCGTCACGATCCAGTGTGAGGCGCCAATTTGCCGCCATGGCATCCAACGTCGACACGCCACCATCGACGGAAATGCTTTCCTGATCGCTGGCTACACTACCCGGCAAGGTGCGCGCCTGGTCCTGACGCGGCGTCACGGTGTCGAGCACGCTCATTGCCCGGCTCGGACATCGGTGATGTAGGGCTGGCGGCTTGGCCGCCCATCGGCGCCGCGCGCGCTGACATACCCCGTTGCAGTTTCCCAGCGATAGCGCCCCGGGCCGATCAGCACCGGATAGGCGTTGTTGAGGTTGAAGATAGTTCCGTCAGGGTTAACCGGTCCCATCTTTGCATCCACTTTCCGCTTCAGATCTCGCTGCACGGCCATTTCGAAACCGGCACGGGTGAAGCCGTCAGGCACAACGTAAGGCGGCCCGGAATGCCAATGCGCGATACCGCCCAGCGCCGCCCCCTTTGTGGAATAACCACCCAGGCCAACCAGCGCCGCCGTGAAAATGTCCCCCGGCACCAAGGCATTCACGTCGCGTCCCTTGCCGGAAAGATGACCTGCAAGCCATGCTTTGGCGTTCTCGATCACCGCCGCAGAGTCCTCGGGCGAAAGCGCACGCATGGCGAAATTGATTTCGTTCTCCATCGTGCCCAGCAGCGCTGCCGCGTTCTGGCCGGGAACCTTGGTTTTGTCGGGCGTGAGAAAACTCTTGTCCGCTTCCAGCTTTTGCTGGCCGGCGCGCACTGTGCCCCGTAGAAAATCCTTGATCTGGGCCAGATGCTGAAACCCGGTATCGGCCGGCGCGATTTGCTTGGCCGCGATGGATCGCTCCGCTGGCGGCAGCGCATCCAGCACCGACAGCATTTCGGCCTTGCCGCTGTCGCCGGCCGCATACTGGTTGCGCAATGTCGCCAGTTGCGTGTCTGAAAACACCGGGATGTTGTAACCATACGCTGCCGATGCCGCCCGGCGCCATTGCACAAATGCCGATACGGAGTTCGGATCGTTCAGATTCAGCGGGGGCGGCTGCGTTCCCTGCGGCCCGTTCGTTGCCAGATATCCAACAGGATCGGACTCGAACGCGCGGTTCATCTCGGGCACGTGCGTTCGCGCCCAGTGCAGTTCTTCTTGTTCGGCCGCCGTGGGGTTGGCTTTTCCAGCCAGCGTGGCAATCGCGCGCTCGCGATCCATTGGCCGCATTTTCGTATAGACCTTGGCGAACTGGTTGGCATTGATGATGCCATCCAGTTCCGAAACGGTCGAGGTATCACCGGCTGCCATAGCCGCATTGCGGATCGGCCCGATCTGATCCATCGGCACTTCGATGCCGCGCGCGGACACAGATCGGATCGTGGCAACTTGCTCGCTATAAGCCTGCTTTGCCACCTGCTGGCGCGTATGAATCTCGGCTTGGGCGGCACGGTCGAGTGTGTGCAGTTGCGCTGCCGGAACGCCAAAACCGCTGAACGTGCCATCCGCAATGTATTGGCGCGCCTGCTCTGGGTTCGATGCAGCAATGGACTGAGCCCACACATCTGCGCCTTGCTGCATCAACTGAAGCGCAACCCGTTCTCGCACTGCCGGCGTTTGATCGGACATGGAATATGCCAGGTCCGCCAACTGATGCATGATCGGCATGGCCTGGTCTTTGGTAGCACCGCGCAATTGGCCCATGAGCAATTCCGCAGCCTTGTTGGTGCGATCGCCCGAAATCTGCGCCAACTGCACCGACTGCCAGTTTTGCGCTTGCTCTCCATATTGCGCACGCATTTGTGCGATCTGTACTTGCGCCTGCTGGGCCAGCTTGGTGCTGGTGATCCCTTCGGTGACACCGGATGCCAACTTGTCGAAAATCGCGCCGGCTTGTGCTGCATAGTTTTTGGGATCGAGCGCCTGGTCCTGCTGCAACTGGGTCAGTTGCTCAGCCATCTGCGGGCGCATCTGCGCCAGGCGCAATTGCAGGTCCGAACTGTCCGCCTCATAGCGGTTGCGCAGGTCGATTTCCTTGCGCTGCATGGCGGCCTGCACCATCTGGTTGCCGGCCTGCGCCATCTCACCCGCCACGCCGGCGCCAAACGCTTGCGGCGTGGCATTCGCGGGCAGTTCCGGCGTGGCCAGCGGCGCCGGCTCGGGTGCCACTGACAGGTCAGCCATATTGCACCTCGTTCATCGGGTTCCACGTGCTGGGCGTCAGCGCCCCTGACTGGCCCGAACTGTCATAGCCATACTGCTGGCCAGACAGCGCATAATCCGTGGTGTTTTTCATCATCCCGGATGCGGCATTGCTGATGCCCTGAAACAGCGCTTGCCGCGCGCTATAGCGGCTCATTTCCGCCTGGTTGTTGAAACCCACGGCCCGTGCCGCCGCCTGGCGCTGGATGCTCATCGCGGCATAGGTCTGGTTCACCCGGCTTGCCAGCACCGCGTCCAGGTTCGATCCAGTGCCCATCTGGAAACCGCCGGCCCCCTGCGCCGCCAGCTGCTCGCCGATCGCCGCGCGGTATTTGGCGTCGCTCGCGGCCGATGCCGTCGCACCGTCCACCAGCGCGCCCTGCGCGTTCGCCTGCGCCACCCGTGCGTTGAACATGCCCGCGCGATAGCCGGCATAGCCCTGGGCAAAGCTGCCCAGCGCCTGCACGCCCATGCCGATCGGCCCCATGCTAGATCCCATCGCGCACCACCTCGAACAGTTCCACGGTTTCACACAGCGGCCCATGGTTGCGCATCACCGCAACCGATGAAAAACCGCAGGCCTTGGCCCATCGCGCCTGCTGCGGATAAATGGCCCGGGTCAGCGCCTCGATGCGCCGCCACGGCGCCATGCCGATCTGCAGCCGCACGAATTGCGTGATCGCCTTGGCATGGCGGCCAATATCGGGCGAAAGCAGCGCCCAGGCATTGGCATGCGTCGGAAAGACCACGGCAAACCCGGCTGCGCCGATCACGCGCCCGGTGGCCACGTCGATCCCCGCCCAGGCTGGGCCACCGGCCACCAGCTCGTGGCCATAGGCCTCGGTCATTTCCGGCGTCCACAGCCCCATGGCGCCCTGCTGGCTCACCTGCAGGCTGATCGCCGGCACATGGCTGGCACGCAGTGGCACGAACAGCACGCTCATCAATCCTTGTCCTCTGGCTGATAGCTGCCGCGCACCATGGTCACGATCGCCGGCAGCGGCGCCCGGCTTTCCAGCACCCACGCGCCTTCGCGATCGGTGGCGCCCGTCACCATCACCTTGTCACTCACCCCGCTGAACAGCGGATCGGGATTGTCCATGCGCGTGGTCGCATTGCGGCGAAACAGCTCTTCCAATCGGCTCGCCAATTTCTGGCCCGCCCACAGGCCCGCCGTTTCCACCGTGCGCACCAGCAGGTTCACCAGCTTTTTCTTGACCATTTCCGCCGCGCCGCCCGAATGCGGCTGCGGCAGCTTGGGCGGTAGTCCGGTAATCCGTGCCGGGTAAAACAGCCCGGCGCACACTTTCGCTGCCGGCGCCGGCAACGTGATGCTGCCATCGCTCGCTACCGTCACCGGGTTGAGATACTGGCCATCGGCCAAGACCTGCACGATCTTGCCGGCCCAGCTCGTGGGAAATCCCGTGCCACCGATGCCGATATGCGTTGCTGGTGCGCCGTCATACCAGATCGCCCCATCCAGAAAGCGCGCATCGCTGATATCGGTGCCGTCGATCCACCACGGGTCAAGCACTTCCACCGATCGCACGCCAGCACGGTCGACGAGCATCCACACGCTGTCGGGTGAACCCGTGCTGGCCGGGATCACGCAAAAATCCAGCACCGTCGCCGTGGTACCGTCAAACCCGGCGATCCGGCATTCGCCCCAGCCTTTCACCTGCTGTTCGGGCGCATAGGCATGCATCAGCAGCACGCCATCATTGCGCAGCGCCCACAGGATTTCTTCGCTTTCCTGCTGCCAGCCCAGGCGCTTGATCCCGGGCTGGCCATAATGCCGGCACCAGATCAGCAGGTTTGCGGCGGAATAGCGGTTCTGGATATAGTCATACCCGGCCTCGCGGATCTTCTTGCCCCCGCGCTGCACGAAAATGGTTTTCAGCCCCGATTGCACCGGGCGCACCGGCTCGCTGCCGAAATGGCTCTGCCGCGTCACCATCAGGTTGGTGGAGCTGGGCGCAGCCTGGCTGTTGACCGGCCCCACCGTCCATTCCGCCTTGTCGGTCGAAAGCAGCAGCTGCAGATCGGGTGCGATCCAGTTGATCGGGTTCGAACCCGTGATGCGAAACCGGAATGCCAGGTCCGCTTCCAGGCGTCCTGTGTCGTCAAAGCTGCTGAAATTGAGGTAATCGCCCACCACCGAACCGATCACTTCGAAATCGGTGAACAGTACCAGGCGATCGTTCCAGATGCACACCGCCTTGGGCCAGCCACGATCGGCGGAAAACCGGCCAAAGTTCCACCGCCAGCTGCCGCCCAAAAGCCCACCAAACGGCCCGTATGATCCAACCGCCCCGGGCGGGATCGTGCGCAGCACCGTCGCCGTGGCGCTCAGCCCATCGCTCGCCACCGCGGTGATTTTCAGCTGGCCATATTGGTCGCAGTAATAGGTCCACTGCGTGCCCAGGTTCTTGTCGTTCAGATCGTTGGTATTGGTGCCGTCGTAATAGGTGCCAAAGGTGTGCGTCGGCGGCGTGGAACCCGTCTTGCCACCCCCCACGTTCTGATAGACCTTGCCTTCCCAGCGCCATAGCACGCCAGCGCTGGGCACCGACATGCCCGGTTCCCACAACGGGATCGCTGCGAAATCCTTGGCCTGCAGCTGAAACAGCGCGCCCACATGCCCCGGCCGAAAGATCGCGCTCGTGGCCGTCAGCGTCACCACGCCGGCCGCCGCGCTGGCATAGACCGTTAACGATGAATCGCTGTTCTGATCGTCGAACGGCCCACCGCTCAGCGCCAGCACGGCATAGGTGAATGCTGCTGCGCCCACGCGCGATATCTTGGCCGGCGGATAGCCCGGGTGGGTCAGATACAGCACATCGGCCGATTGCTGCCAATACAGCGCCTGCGCATCCGCCGCTGTGTATGGCACGTTGACCACCACCGGGCTGCCGCCACCATCCACCAGCGGCGCCCCGCTGTTGGAATAGAAGTGCACCAGGCCAGCCCCGGCGCCATCGTCCGAAAACACCAGGGCATAGGCCTGCTCGGCATTGAACTCGAACGGAATGATCGTGCTTGCGGTTGGATCGGCCGCGCCGGCCGCGATCGTGCCGCTGCGCTTGATCGCTGGCCCCTCCACCGTGGGCGCGAAATTCAGCAGCTCGGCAACGGCCCCGTCATAGATCGCGGTATCGGTGCGGCCGAACAGCCGGGGCGAAACTGCCCCGCCATTGAAACTGCTCTGCAGGGCATGAACGGGCATGGATCAACTCGGCCAATAGGTGGAATATCCATAGCCCCAGCGGGCAGTGGTCCACGGGTCATCATCGAAATTCTGCGGCGGGTTTTCCTGGGCATCGGTGGCCTGGGCATCGCCAAACACATCGTTGAACGATTGCCGGCATTCCATCTTCACATTGGCATCGCCCGTGATCTGCACCGCGATCAGCTCGGCCACCTTGTAAGACAGCGCCAGCTCGAACAGATCGTCCCACCGCTCCACTTCGGTGCAGTCCCGCACATAGAGGATCTGCAGCGGGGTGGAGTTGCCCAGCAGCTTGCCGCCTTCCATTTTCCAGTCGCGCGCCTGCGGGATTGGGCCGTCCACATCGGCCAGGCGCACGAAATCGGCCGGCAGTGTGAACTGATAGCCATAGCCAAATGCCGGCGGATCGGCCAACGCCGGCAGGGATACGCGCGCGGTCGCGAAATTCCAGGTATTGCGCCGCAGGGTCGCCTTGCGCGCGATATCCCACACCGCATTGATCGCCACGGTCAGGCGCGTGTCCTGGTCGGGATCGATCAGCCCTTCATCCTGGGCCAGGTGCTGGGCAACCAGCTGATAGACCGTCAGCCGCGATCCCATGGCCCGCGCCTTAGGCGGCCGGGAACGGGTGGTTGGCCATGAACTGTTCCACCTCTTCCAGGAACTTGAACACTTCGCCCCGGTTCAACGGCCCGGTGCTGTTGTAAACCAGCGCGATGCTTTCGCTTGCCAGCGTCAGCGTGCCGGTCGAAACCGTGTAATCCTTGGGCTTGTCGCCCCGCTTCGCCACCACGTTCACCTGCGCCATCGCGCCGCTCCCCTATACTGAAAACACAAATGCTTGAAAAACGCATGTGCCCGGCACGCACGCGGCGGCCGGGCACAGTCGCGGCCGTCAGTTGGCCGATTGGTACGTCATCGCGATTTCGGCGTTGAACGCGCTGGGCAGCGCCGCACCGATCACCGTCATGATCAGCTGTTCCGGCGCCGTATACTGGCCGGCGATGCGCGCGGCCACGGGGCGCAGGGTATACAGCGTGTTGGCCGCCGCCGCCGCGATCGAGCCATACTTGGTCGGGTTGGCGGCGGTGCCGAACTGGATCGTCGCGCCGGTAAACGCCGTATCGGTCTGGAACGTGATCGAATCGAACAGCGCGTTGGCGGGCCATTCGTAAACAACGATGTTGTCATTGACCGCCCCCACGCCCTGCGCGACCAGCGATGCGCCGGAAAGAAAGATCGAATTGCGGCGCAGCCGTGCGCCCACGATCGCGCCATCGGGAATGGCCGGCGGCAAGCTGCCGTCCAGAACACCCTGCGCTTGAAGCGAGTAACCCTTCGGCATCTTGTTTCACTCCTGGTTGAAGCAAACCGGGCAGGCGCGGCCGATCGCCGCGCCGGCGCCGATCAGGCTTCGCTGTTCTGGATATAGCCGGAAAGGCCGTCCTGGGTCCGCGTTGTCGCCATCGCGCTGCGCGCATAGACCTGCGTTTCGAAGTGCAGATCTTCGCGCATCGTCACGTTGGTGAACAGCCGTTCCCAATAGCCGTTGTAGACGCCGGATTTCAGCCAGAACGGGTTCTTGCGCACCGTGCCGCCGCCAGCGGATTCCGTGGTCGGCGCCTTGGTCGCATAGAGCGCGTCGGCCAGGTTCATCTCGATGATGTTGAAACCCAGGAAGCGAAGCAGCTTCTTGCCATCCGGGCTCATCATCCCGCCCAGCGACGAAAACTCGTTACTGGTGATCTGCACTTCGCGCAGCAGATCGGTGATCTGCTTGGGCGTCAGGAGGATATAGGCCTCTTCTTCGGTGAAGTCCGCGTTGGACAGCCCCAACACTTCGCGCGCGGCAAAGAACTTTTCCACGCACATGCGGTTCGTGCCGCCGGCGGCAAAGCCGGTGTTGTACGGCACGATCTGGCCGGCCGGGAACGTGGTGATGATCGTCCCCTTCTTGCCGGTCTGGCGGCTACCGAAAAAGCCATTCAGCCACTGGCGGTTCCAGTAGCGGCGGATCGCTGCCGCGCCCTGCATCACATAGCCGCCCGTCAGCGAGACGCCGGCCATCAGCTGGTCCTGCTTGTTGACCAGGCGGTCATAGAAATCCGGGTCGGGCTTTGCCAGCCACAGGCGGTCCTGCGGGGCATCGCTGGGAACGATCGGTACATGCCGTTCGCGGATTGTCTGCGTATCGGCCGCGCCGAAATAGTCATCGATCTCGGCCAGCTCGCCCGAAAGATCGCCTTCCAGGCAGGTGCCAATCAGCTCGCCGCCCTTGGGCTGCAGAGCCAGCTTCATGTTGGATTGATACGTTACAAGAGCGGTGGTGTTGACCTGATCAACCACGGCAGCCTCCGAAAGATGGTTTCGCATCGATCGAAAGGCTAGTCCGCTCGCCGCGGGGCCGTTTCTGGCGATATCGCTCGCTTGAACGGGCCGTATCGGGGCCAGCGCTGCCGGGGCATGCCATGGGCACGCTAATCCGGCGAAGGCCCGCCTTATCCCGCAAGGGTAAGGCGGGCGTCAAGGGGCAATATCAGGCCGCCCGCTTCTTGGCCTCCTTAGCCGCTGCCACGGCCGCCACCAGGCGGTCATAGCGCGCCTTCACCGTGGGATCGCCGGCGCGCAACTTGGCCGTCGCATCCTTGTCGCCAATGAAGCTGTCCAGCTCAGCCTGCGCCGTCTCTTCCGAAACAGTGAATCCGGGCGTGTTGCCTCCGCCGCGCAGCATGTCCTCGCTGGTCATCGTGCCCAGCTTGGCCATGATTTTCAGCGCCTGGTCCACGCCGATGCCGCGCCCCATGCCATCCAGCGTGGCATTGTCGATTCCCAGCACCTGCATGCCGCGCCGCGCGATTTCGATATTCTTGTTGAAATCAGCGCCCCATTCCGCGCGCAATGCCTGCTGTTGTTCGCGCGTCGCATTGGCCTCGGCCTGCAGCGTCGCTAGCGCTTCCTGGTTATACCATTCTACCATGCCGGTGGCCTGCTTGGCACTCAGCCCCATCTTGTGCGCGGTTTCCTTGAACCGCCCGGTGAACTCGGGATTGGATTCAAAACCATCCGGCGCCGCCACGTCATAGCCATCCGGGCTGTCCGGGCGCCCCACCCGCTTGTAGAACGCATCCCACCGCTCAGCCGGATCGTTCTCGCCCGGGATCGCCGTGTGAAACGCCCGTTCCGTCTGGCGATAGGCATCGACCAGCGCCGCCGGGGTGGCAAACTTCTTGTTCGCCAGCCATGCCAGCGCATCGCCATCCGTGGTCAGGCCCTTCATCCAGTCCGCCGGCTCGGGCGCCGCTGCGGCCGGCGCATCCCCTGCAGGCGAAGCCGCCGGGGCCGCAGCAGCCGGTGCAGCAGCCGGCGCCGCCGTATCCAGCAGCGAAGACGCCCCGCCCGATGCCGGCGCCGCCGCTGCGCCTTCACCGCCCGCACCGCCGTTGTTGTCACTCCCCGAAGTAGTCATCATGTGCCTCCTGTTGTTCAGCAATCTTCGTTTCGGTGAAATTGAGCTGGCTCTGGATGAACAGCCACACATCGCGGCGGCCGTTCAGCCGATAGGTTTCTTCGGGGCTCGCCCCGATCGCGGGTGACTGTGCGCAACAGAATTGGCGCAGCGCGGCCAGCACGTGGCCCACCTCGCGGCCATTCTCGCCATCGGTATCGAACACCACGCGGAACGATCGCGATCGCATGCGCGCAATCGCCTGGATCACCCAGGCGTTGATGCGGGCCGTCATGCGCCACCGCCCATGGATAGCTGGCGTGCCTTGGCCATATTCAGCATCGCTTGCGTGGCGGCCGGCGCCGCTTCCACCAGGCTGGCGCCTTGCTGCTGTTCGGCCTTGGCCTGGCGCAGCGCTGCCACCTGGTCCGGATCGCGCAGCCAGTCGGCCCGCACGCCCATCGCGCGCATCAGTCCGCGCGGTGCCGCATCGGTATCGATCACGTCATAAATCGATGGATCGATCTGCGCCATCGGCGTCAGCATTTCGAGCGCGCCCATGAAATTGTGGGCATCGGCCGATTTCGCCGCGCGCGTCAGCGGGTTGTCGCATTCGATCAGCAGGCCTGCACCCGCCTCGCGCATTTCCGGGGGCATCGGGTCGATCTGCCGCGCCCGCATCAGGATATCCAGCTCGCGTTCCGCGCTGGGCACCAGCGCTTCCCCGATCTGCCGCCCGGCATTCGGCGCCTGCAGCAGCATCGCTTCCCGCTTGCGGCCCAGATATTCCGTGGCCGTCTGCCGGTCGATCGGCTCTTGCATGATGGCAAACACGTGCACCAGGAACGCGGTGTTCACCGTGTTCACCGCTTTTTCGATCGCCTTGTCGGAATAGATCGGGTTGGCCCCGCTGTTGAACGGCTTGATCTGTTCCTTGCCATTGTCCATCCCGCCCGGGATCGGCGCACCCGGCGTCATGTTCATCCGGTTGATCGATCCATCAGACGGCATCAGGATCGGCGGCTGCAGCGCCAGGTGAAACGCCTTGATCGTATCCTTGGCCATGATGTTCAGCTGGCGGATCGTGCCGATCACTTTGCCGCTGGGCCCCACGCCATACGCGTCGTGCGGTGACAGGATATAGCGCGATACCGGCAGCGGGTGGGAATAATACCCGCCCACGCTGATCAGATCGCGGGTCTCTTCCAGCAGATAGATCGACTGGATCGGAAAGCGCCGCGAATCCAGACGCCCCGGTTCGTGCGCCGAATTGGGCCGGATAATGTGCACCAGGGTAAAGCACTGGTCGGGCTTGTTGTCCGCCAGCGCCTGTTTAACCTTGGGCGGCAGCTGGTCATTGTGGAACATCTGCGCCAGCTGGCGCGCCTTCACTTCGCGCCGGCGATGCACCGTGTCGATCCGCCCGCGAAAATCGTCATCGATGTAAAGCTCGCTGGGGTGCGGCGTCTGGTAAAACAGGCCGCGCCCCACCCATTCATCGATCCACATGCCCGCCCAGCCATAGATGCCCAGCATGCGCCAGCGCAGCGCACTGGCCGATTGGAACCCGGTATGGGCGGCATTCCGGCACGCATGCAGCCGGTCGCTGGCATGCTGCAGCCACCGTGCCACTGCCGGCACATCGTTCAGCGCGGCATCGCTGGTTTTCAGCAGCGTGACCTGTTCGCCTTCCGGCATCAGCATGGCGTCCATCGCCGCCACGAACGCCTCAAGGCCCATCTGCGCGGTGTTTTCAGTGATATGGCCATCGCGCTGGCCGCCCGGCTGACGGCGGAAAAAGCCGCCCTGCTGTTCCGGGTCAACCCAGCGCTCGCACTCGCGCCACAGCGCCTCGCGCGGCCCGCGTTCCGTCACCAGTTCCTGATGCCGTTTCAGCAGCACCTGCACTTCGTCTCGCACGTCAGCCATATCGCTGCCCTTTCCTCAGGCGGCCGGGGCCGCGTTGCTTTCGGCGTCGGCGCGGCGCACGATCGCGCAGCGTTCCAGGCGCATCGTCACCTGGGATTCCAGGCGGATCGGTGATGGCAGCGGTTCTTCACTGATCACCTCGCCATCGCACACCACCTGCCAGCCCTCGATCACCGGCGGCTTGTTCAACCTGGTGCAGTCCACCTCCACAGGCTTCATCAGCACCGCGCCCAGCGGGTGGCCGCCATGCCAATCCTCTGGCTTGGCCTCGATCGTCACCAGCTTGGGCATCGGCTTGCCTTTCACCATCGCGATCAGCTGCACCGGATTTTCCAGCACTGTGCTGTAAACGTTCACTTCCGTTCCCATGATGTGTCCTTTTTTTATGACCCAAGCGTCGTTTTGGGGCCGGGCAGCGCTTTGCTGAACCCACCGTCCCCATTCAGGATATCGCTGGCCCCGCCACGCCGCTGCGCCAGCTTGTCACTGGCATCGATCATGCTGCTGGCATCGTCCCGCACCACCGGCACCGGCAGCGCCTGCTGTTTCGGTGCGCTCGATGCCAGCGATGCTACGGCGCTCCCGGCGCTAACAACTGCAGATGCAACGGACAAAATCCCACCCATTCCTGCCTCCTAGCTGTAGATGTCCCAGTCCGATTGGACGTGGATCGGCGGCCCCTTGCGTTCGGTCCCGCGGATCTCTTGAATGACGTTCTCACCTTCCAGCGCGGCATACTGCTCAGCGTCGGCCACGTGGGTGTAGATCGTGTCGGCAATTTCCAGGTGGCCGCGCGTTTCGCCGGTCCCCAGCTGCGCCTTGGCATAGCGATAGCCCCCGCTATGGGCCTTGATCAGGTGGCTGCAGCGTTCATCGATCTGATAGCCATCCCGCTCTTTCTGCGCCCGCCAGATCGCCTCGTTGCGCAACCCCTGCCGGTTGCTCTTGGCGCGGAATATGTGAAACCCCAGCGCTTTCTGGCAGGCCATGCGCCAGTCCTGTTCATCATCCTCGCGATCGGTCGCCGCGAACATGGCAGGATCGCCCACGCAGCGGATTTCCTCAGCCCGAATGCCGGGAAAGTTTTCCATCAGGAACGCGCGCAGCTTCTTGCCAAATGACGTTGGCCCCACCTTGAGCAGGTCTTTGCCGCCCGGTGCCAGGTTCACCACTTCGCCCAGCGTGCGCAGCTGGCCATAGCTGTTGCGCTGGCAGATCGCCGCCGCCGCAAATAGGCCCTGGTCGATCCCCACGATCAGCTTATGGCGCCGGTCCCACCGCAGCACGCCCGATTTCACCACGTGCACGCGGTGCACGAAATCGGCGTTTACCGGCAACCCGTGCATGATCGGTACCGGCTTGTTGTCGACCATGCGATCGACATAGCCGGGCTTGTGCCGGTTGGCCGCCACCTGCAGCACGTAATACCCCCGGCCGCCCGGCAGGTTATGGATGTTCTCGGCATCCGGCTCGCGGCCGCCCGGCTGCACAAAGCATTCGATCAGCGGCCGCTCGCCCAGCACCTTGACCAGCTCGGCCTTGTCTTCGGCCGAAAGAAAATCCCCGCCATCCTTGGTCATCAACAGCTGGTAGATATGGTTTTCGATATCTGGCATGTTGAGCGACAGGATGATCTGCGGATCATAGACCGTTGACGGGTCAAGGTCCGAAAAGCGCCCGACACGGCCCGTCAGGAACGGCACCAGATCGACCGGCTGAATATCGGCTTCATCGACGATAACCGCGTTGACTTCCCAACCACGGCATGCCTCTTCAACCGATTGATCCCCGATCGCGCGAAACTCGAATTCGCAATCGAGAATTTCCACTGGGCGGCCGTCATCGTCGCGGCGCAGCACTTTGCGAAATGCGTGGGTATAGGGCGCGCGCAGGCTGAACTTGCCTTCGCTCTTAGGGATGATTTGCCACCATGATTTCAAGATCGTGGATTCGATCGACGGATAGCTTTCGCGGATGATCCCGATCCGCGCCTTGCGCCACCAGATCCCGTTCGCGTCGCGTACGCAACCCTGCATTGCCCCTAGGCGCAACCCCTTCTGCAGGGCGGCCATTGTCTTGCCACTGCCCACCGGGCCGATGATGCCGCAGACGAACGCCCGGCTGCGTATGAACGCTTCCGCCACCGGCCCGGGCGAGATGAGCTTGCGCATGCTCATGCCTCGTCCCCGTCATCATCCAGCGGCATGAAATCGCCCTCGATGATATCCTGCACCTGCGCCTCGCTATGCGTGACGCCGGCAATCACCAGGTCCGAAAGCCCGCTGAAATTCATGTCGACCGCCACCGGCTGTTTCGAATGGATGAACGGCATCAGTGCTTCGGCGCAGCGCACCCGCAGCTGCTGCGCGTCCCCGTAAGACATGCGCCGCTTGACCGGGTCCATTTCGGCTGATCGCTCCACCAGGATCTCGGGATCGGTGTTCTGGATTTGCATCAGCGTGATCGCCGGATCTTGGCCAAACCCCAAGATGTACTTGCGGAAATCCTCGGTGCGCCGGTTCTTCACCCCGGCCGGTCGCCCCCGCCGCGTTGCCCGCGCATGGCGCAGCACGGTCAGGCGCCCGGCCTCGCCGCCCAGCTCCTCGCGCGCGATCGCCATTTCTTCGGGCGTCACCGGTTCCAGCATCGAAAGTTGCTGTTCCTCGGCCGCCGCTGCATCGACCAGCGCCTTGCTCTGCTCGATCAGCGCGCCCGCCTCGACTTTTCCACCGGGGCTCTCGTTACGCCGCGTTGACATGCCCAGCCTCCCGATTCATCACAGATGCTGCGACGCGCCCCGGTGGGATCACCCACACCCCGGCCCGCGTCGCGCTCCCAACCATCGCCCGTTTCCCACACCCCGGCCCGCCGGTGGGCACCCACGATCCGGCCCCGGCTGTACCCTGGGCATCCATCGGCAAGATCAGGCGGCCCGGAACGCCGTTCCAAATTCGGTTCACGTGGTGCGCCAGCGAGCTGGGGATGCGCGCCCGCGCCTGGGGGCGCCCGGGGGCCCGCGCGCGCGATGCACCCCCCAGGGGGGTCTCGCCGTTCAGCCTGACAGGCTGATGCGCGAAGTCAGATTGCCCAGCATTTCCAGCGACATAGGCGCACCCTTCCAACATCGCCTTTCCAACACGCCCCGATCGGGCCGCCGAAACCCGCAGAAATCCGCCACTTTGCCCAGGCCGACCCGCACCGCTCCCGATCGCGCCGCCGGCGCCGATCGCGCCCCCGGCCGCCAGGCCGAAAACCCCAAAACTTTCGCCCCGCCGCCCCCGCATCACACTGCTGGGAAGCACCTGGCGCGCCACGATCGCGCCGCCGCTCGAGCGCTGCGCATATCCGCCCGCCAGAATATTCGCCGCGCCGGGCCCAATCGCCCCGAATGCCCGCCCCGCCGGCGCCAGTTGCAGGCGCAACCGCGCTGCAACCGCGCTGCAACTCATAACCTTATGATATACATAGGTAATATATGACAGTTGCAGAGTTGCAGTGTCGCGCGCGCATATGTGCGCATGTGTGCACGCGTACACGCACAGGCGCACATGACGCGAGGCGAGGGCGCGCAACTGCGCAACTGCCAAAAATTGTGCTTGAAAAACATGCGCTTGCTGGTTGCACACCAGTTGCAGCGCGGTTGCGCCTGCAACTGCCACCCCGGACCCACCGGCATCGGGCAGCTGGCGCGCCAACTTCATGACATCCCCCACGGGCCGGGGCAAGGGCAAAGCCAAGGTGATGGCGCGAATCAACGGGCCAGGGTGCGTGGTGCGAGCGCGGGAGAGACAGAGCGAACGGCCGCGCACCGCGACGCCTGCGGCGCCGCTGCGGCCGTGCATAGGCGCCACCGGCGCCGCTGCGCCAGACACCACACACGGCGCTAGGTGGCTGAAATGCAGGCGATTGCGCACCGCACCGGCCCGCTTTGCGCGGGCCAGTGCTGCAATCGCAAGCAGGCTAAAGGGCGCACCGAAATTTCTTTTCAGAACCGTATTGACAATGTTTTTTGTGTCATAATAATAGGACACACAAACGGCGCTGGCATGGGCCAGCCCGATGGTCGAGAAAGGACCGGATCGATGCGCAAGCCCTGCTTTGACATTACCACCCTTGATCGCGCCGCCGCCTATCTGGCGAGCTGCGCTAACGCCAAAGGCGAAATCTCCGGCGGATACAGCTGGCGCATCTTCGCAGAGATTGCAGGCGAAGATCCGCAAGCCCCAGCAGCTGGCTTGGCGATTTTCATCGCGCTGGAAAATTCCGGCCGCGTTATCCACCTGCCGAGCGTGCCGGGCACCTATGGTCACAGCGTTTTTCGCATCGAAGCGATGGAGGCCTGAACCATGGCAAAGTTCGACGCCTACGAAGCGATCACCGCGCAGATCATCGCCAAGCTCGAAGCGGGCATTCGCCCCTGGCGCATGGATTGGGTGCGCGATGGCGCCAGCCTGCCGCCCCTGCCGCGCCGCGTAACCGGCGAACACTATCGCGGCATCAACGTCCTGTTGCTCTGGCTGACCGCCCAGGAACGCGGCTATCACGCCGACACGTGGATGACTTTCAACCAGGCCAAGGAACTGGGCGCGAACGTCCGCAAGGGCGAAAAGGGCACTGCGATCGTGTTCTTTAAGGCGCTGACCATGACCAAGGAAAACCCCACCACGGGCCAGGACGAAGACCACCAGGTGCCGTGCATCCGCAGCTATACCGTGTTCAACGTCGCGCAGATCGATAACCTGCCCGAACGCTATCGCCCGGCCGCGCCGATCGCGGCGGCGCCGGCCAGCCTGCCCGGCCTGCGCAACGAACGCGACCTTGCCGCCGAAACCGCGCTGCGCAGCTGCGGCGCCACGATCATCGAGGGCGGTGACCGCGCGTTCTACGCGCCCGGCCCTGACACGGTGCAAATGCCCGATTTCGAGCGCTTCCACAGCGCTGGCGGATACCTCGCCACCCTCGCGCACGAACTGTGCCACTGGACGGGCCACAAGAGCCGCCTGGGCCGCAATTTCACCGGTCAATTCGGCAGCAAGGATTACGCGGCCGAAGAACTCGTGGCAGAGATCGGCGCGGCCTTCGTCGGCGCGCAGCTGGGCATCCTTGGCGAGCACATCGACAACCACGCCGCCTATATCGGCAGCTGGCTCAAGGCCCTGCGCAACGACAAGCGCGCCATCTTCAAGGCTGCCAGTCTTGCCCAGGCAGCAGCCGATATGGTCCTGGCCAACGCCGGCGCCGCCGAACTGGCGCAGGCCGCCTAATCCCCCTTGCGCCGGCCCCACGCCGGCGCGCATCTTCCCCAAGCACCTCGGAGAATCATCATGGCACGTTATATTTTGATCGATAACGAAAGCGGCTTTATTTTTGCAGATACAGCTGATCTCGTGGGCTTTGATACGAGCGCCGCGCATGGTGACGATGCGATCATTGATGCCGCGCGCTGTCTGAACGCCAGTATTGGCTACAACCCCGATGATTTTAGCTATGAAATCAATTACCGCCTCGGAGGCGAAAATCATTACACCGTCTATCGAGTTGATATTGATGGATCGGAGGCGGTTGCCATTGTCCAAGACGGTCAAGATCAAGAGGTCATCGAGGCGGTCGAGCGCGATTGCGAATTTGTCGGCTCCGTAAAGGTGACCAACCTTACCGCTGGCGATTAACTTACCCACACCAACGGCCGGCGCCCGGGCTTCCCCTCCCGCGCGCCGGCCGTCTCGCATGCGCGGCCCGCACCAGGCCACGCCGCGCGGCAAGGGAGAGCGTGCGCCTCGATTCACGCCCCCGCCTCGCCGGTCTGCTCTGCCATCCACTGCGCCACCGCCTCGCGCCGGCACAGATCGGGCAATTCGCTTTCATCCATCAGGTGATAGAGCGGCACCAGCACGCACCGGATCGGATGCCCGGCGAATTTCGTGGTGGTCGGTATCGCGTGATCGAGCCGCGCCATCGTCTGGCGCCAGGTGCCCTTCTGCCAGCGCGACCCGTCAAAGATTTCGTCCAGCTGGCGGTGCGCATTGGCAATCGCCAGGAACCCCGGCGCAGCCTTGGGCATATAGGATTCCGCGCCCCACCTGCCATCGCCCTTGAACTTCGCGTTGACCACTTTCAGGCCCAGCTGCTCGAGATACAGCTCCTTATTCCGTTCGCTCGAGAACGCATCGGAGAGAGTTCCCGCGCTGGCCGCCACCTTTTCCTGAACCCACCGCCCCAGCAGCTCCGAAACCGCCTCGCGGCTATCCCGCCCGCGCGGCTGCACCAGTTCGGTCATCAGCCGGTTGACGCACGCCTCTTCATCGCTGATCGCGTCCGACACTTCGGCCAGGCGCTGCGGTGCGCACAGCCCAGCCCAGAAATGCACGGTCTCCTCATCCGGCAATTCGTCGTTCAGCAGCATCCATGCGCAGGCGAGCAACGTGCCAAACTGGTCACAGGCGCGCCCATCGTGCCCAGCAGCCGCAAGCGCCCGATGATAGGCGCTCTTGCACTCGGCCAGGATCGGCCAGGCATCGATCATGCGGCGGTGCAGCTGCTTGCCCAGATCCGCGAAATTGTATTTGCCGAAATCCGGCATCGCCGTGCCGGGCTTGAACGGCCGGAGTTCCAGGATGGCAAGCCGCGATCGGTCGGAACCTTCCAGCGGCGGCATGTTGATGGAGCTGAACCAGAACGGCGATTGCAGCGTGAATTCGTGGGCGCTGTGATCCTGCCCGCCCCGGTGCATCTTGTCACCAGACGAGGCCACGCGCGCCAGCTCCACCACTTCGGTGATCTTGCGATTGTCGCCGCTCGCCTCGGCTTCATCGATCATCACCGGCACGGTCGAGTTTTTCAGGCTTTGCCGGATCGCCGCGGCACTGGTGTTGCCGGTGCGGAACAGGGCTTCGCCATAGAGCTGGGCAATGATGCCCTGTCCTTCATCGGGCCGCCCGTTCAGCGTCGATTTGCCCGTGCCACGCCCCCCGGTGATCCACACGTTCGATCGCCACGGCAGCGCCCCACCGATATAGCCCTGCCCGATCGCGCCCAGCAGCAGCACCGGATCGAGCGACGGCCGTTTCCAGTTCCACGTTTCCAGCAGCTTTTGGACGGTGATCGCCGCCGTGGGCGGGACCGATTTTGGCCAGGGTCGGGGCAATGGCACGCCGGCCGGATAGACAAATCCGTCTCGCAGCAGCGGCGCTGGCGCAAATGACAGCGGCTTAAGCTCGCCGTTTACCTTGGGCTGCAGCACGCCCAGCTGATCGCCATAGTGGATCACCAGGCCGCCCCCGGTCAGCCGGTGCGCACCGCGCCCGCGCAGCCGCCCGGCCGGATCAAAGATCCCGCGCCGGCTGCATTCCATGATCATCGCGCGACTGGCCTTAGCCTGGTCGAAACCGACGATCCGCGCCGGCGTGGTTTCCACCCACTTGCCGTTGATCTGTTCCTTGCCCGGTTTCGACCATTGCGGCCATTCGCTTTCCAGGAACTTCGCCTTGGCGCCGAACAGGTGCACCAGGTTGTTCTTGCCGTGCTTGTTGCCCGCTTCCAGACTGACGATTTCGCCGTTGGTGTTGAGGTAATAGCACCGCTGCGAACCATCCAGCCCGCTCGATGCGCCCAGCGGCACGATCGGCGCATCCAGCGGCCAGCGATAATCATCGTCGCCGTCGTCATCGCCATCGTCCACCCGCTCGCCCTGTTCAGCCAGCGCCGGCGCCGGCGCCGGATTATCCAGCGCCGCGCCGATCGCCGCCAGCGGATCATCATCGTGGGGAACCGCGCTCACAGCCCGGCCTTCCGCAGCGTGCAATCGCCGCTGATGCAGTCACGCGAAAACCACGTCGGCACCCGCGCATCGCATCGCCAGCAGAATGCCTTGCCATCCTCACCCACCACCGGCAGCACTTCCGCTTCATCCGTTCGCGCTGAGCCTGTCGAAGCGCCACTGCGCCACCGCGCCGCCCGCGTTTCCATTTCCGAAGCCTTGGGCAACGCCAGGCGCGCCGCCGGCGCCGTGCGCGCACGGGCGGGGGTTGCCTGGGCCGGCACGGCAGGGGGTAGTGCGACCGGCCCAGGCTTGCCGGTGACAGGGGACGGGAGGACCGCCGCCGGCAATTCAATTTCCGCTTCCCGTTCGGGCTGAGCCTGTCGAAGGCCCTCGCGCATCGCGCCGGCCTCCCGTTCGCCCTGAGCCTGTCGAAGGGCGCCAGCACCACGCCCCAGCCACACCGGCGGCAAAACCGCCGCGCGCCGTACGCTGGCACGAAAGAACATGCCCGCGCTCACGGCCGTGCCTCCACTGCCCGCTGCATCAGGCCGGGCGGAACTGATCCGACCTTATCGCGCACTCTTTGGCACCAGCGTATCCAGCTGCGCCGCACACGCTCGCCCTCTTTCGACAAGGTTAGAAAGGGGATGCCCGGTAGATCAGGATTTTCGACGTAAAAGTGTCGCCGTACCAAGCCGCGGCCCACAAGCGCGCTGATCGAGGCGCCCGGCAACCGCAGGCGAAACCGCGCATATCCCTCATGCACTGGCATCGCGAAATCGAGCGCCAGCAGCACATCGAGCTGGCGCTCGGTAAAATCTTCCCAATCCGCGCTCATGCCGCGCCCGCCTGCCGGGCCTGCGCCCGCGCCGCATCCACCCATTCGTCAATGTCCTTGTAAGGCTGGGGCGGAAACACCAGGCGCACATCGCCAATCCGCGATTGCTGCGCCGCCACCGCGCGTTCCAGCGCAGTCACCGCCCTGTCGTTGTCGTCACGATCGGCCACGATCACCAGGCGCCGCACATGCGGCGGGAACACGATCGCCCCCATGTTGCCCAGGGTCACGCCGGCCACGATGCGAAATTCCGGCCGGATTTCGCGGATCGCCAGGCATTTTTCGATGCCTTCGGCCATGTACACGGCTTCGTCGGCCGTCATCTTGCCCATGCTCTTGCCGCTGGCACCCTTGCTGATCGGGATGAACCCGCCCCACGGCCGCCCCAGCACCAGCTTGGCCTTGGGCACGGCCAGTTTCGTCCACCCGCGATCGGGGCACGGCTGCAGATAGGTGCGGTGGCACGCCACCAGATCGCCATTGGGCAGATAGACCGGCGCCAGCATGGCCGGCTCTTTCTGGCGCGTGTCTTTTTGCCACACGCTGTCGAATTTCAGCCCGCCCGGCCATGCGCCACCCACGGCCAGGCGGCCACGACCCAGCAGATAGGCTTCGGCCGGCGTGCCGCCGATCGGCCGCGCTTGGCGATTGAGATACAGCCCCCGCGCATCACGGATGGCCTTGGCATTGGCTTCGTTCGTCTCGGCCTGGCGCCGCGCCTGCATTTCCGCCAGGCGCCGGGCCCGGGCTGCGCGTTCTTCCGGGCTGATTTGCGTGGCACGCCCAGCCCAGCCATCATCGATGCCCAGCCATTCCTTGGCCAGAACCACGGCGGCGCCCTTGCCGGCCAGCCCCTGGGTCTGCTCGATCAGGTCGAGCATGTCGCCGCCCACATCGGCCGCGTAATCACGCCACAGGCCCTGTTTGGCGCCCTTGAGATACACCACCAGACTGCCGCCCCGGCCGCCCGATAGATCCCCGGCGCAAAAATAGCCGCCCTCTTCCCGCCCACCAGGCAGACATTGCCGCGCGATCGACACGGCGTTGTCGCGCAGCAGCTGCTCGATTTCGGCAACGGTCTTGGGCGCGCCGGTCATTCCACCACCTGCGCCGCGTGCTTGCCTTCGGCCACATCGGCCGCCTTGATCAGATCGGCCGCCACGCGCTGCAGCTGGTCGGCCATCCACCGCGCATTGGGCACCGGCAAGGCCGCATCCGGCGCGAAGCCAGACGAAAGCCACACATGCCAGCCCAACAGATCATTGTGCCGCGCCATCGCATGCGCGCTGCCGATGCCCCGCGTCGCCTCGAGCGCGCCCGGCCGCTGGTCCCAGGTGCCCCCCGCGCTCATGGCTAGGCGGCCTCGCGCGAATTCAGATCGGGCAGATCATAGAAATCGTTCGGCTGCACATCGCCGCCGCTGATTTCATACAGCCGCGCAAGGATATCCTTGCCCGGCACAATCGGATCGTCGGCGCGCTCGATCTGGCTGACATAGGATTGAGAGCAGCCCAGCTCATCAGCCAGCGCAGCCTGCGTAAGCCCGTGCATTTTCCGCCAGTTTGCTAGCTTCACGGTCCACACGTCCCATTCGGTTACACATATATTGCGCACCGTTATATTTTTCCGCTGGACATAAGCAAGAGGCAGGCGCCAAAAATAAGTGGATGGCATATATCTACGTGATGCACCCGAAGAACCGCCTCCGCGAACTCCGTAAGCGCGCCGGCATCACCCAGGCCGAGCTGGCGCGCAAAAGCGGCGTGTCGCAGCCCGCGATAAGCCAGCTCGAAAACGACGAGCGGCCACTGACCATTGATTGGATGCGCACTTTTGCCCGCGTTTTCGGCGTCACGGCGGCTGATTTGCTGGATGATGAGGATAATCCCCATCGCCTTGACCCCGAGGAAATCGAGCTTGTGCAGAATTTCCGCCAGGCCGAAGAACAGCAACGCCAAATGGTGAAGCGCGTGGCCGAACCCTTGACCGAATTCCGCCATTCAAACGTGCAGCCGATCCGGAAAAATCGTTGACGGATTTTTTCTCTGTAATCGGCGTACTGATCGCCATGGGCGCACTGGTCCTGGGCGCCAACGTTCTGAACGAAGCAACGCAAGACACCATTTTTCGCGATCCCCGCAGGCTTTTTGAGGTGGTTATGCGCACCATAAAGCAACGAGCAGCGCTAATTATTTGCGCTGGCGCAGCATTGTGCTTGCTCGATTACACACTGTTTCCTGGCGGATATTGCGGTGATTACCTTCCCGAACTGCATGATACGCATATGCCCTTTTTGCTGGGCAGTTTTGCCATTTTGGTAGGGGTTTATCACTGGATCGCAGGTCCGCCGAACCCCGAAATATAAGCTATTGACATAATATAAGCGTCAGGAATATTCAGGGCACCGTTGATCCCCAACGGAGGCCCCCATGGCTTTACGCGCACCCCGTCAGCCGGCGGATGATCCCGCCGCCACCACCGTCAATCTTTGGTTTATCCGCCGCGAGCTGGGCCAGCATGGCTACAGCGACCGCCGCATGGTGGCCTATGTCACCAAGCTGATCGAAGAGCACAATTTCCCGCCGCCGATCCCCGCCATGTGCAAGGGCGGCGAACTCACCAGCGCCGTCACCACGTCCAGCACTTGGCCGCGCGCAGCCGTCGAAGCGTGGATCGAAGGCTGGCTCCCGCCCGACGCCACCGCCGCGATCGACCGCAAGGCCCAGGCCGAAGCCGCCGCCGCCATGGACGGCAACGCCAGCCACCTCCACCTGATCCGGGGAGGCCGGGCATGAGCGCGCCGCGACAACAATACACCCCGGAAATGCGCGACTTGAACAAGAAGCTGTCCGCCGTGGTCGAACAGTTCATGGACGAGCGCGAGAAGGCCGGCGCCAGCTATCCCGATGCCGCCAACGACGCCACGGCGATCATAGGCGAAGTTCTGTCGGCCGTGATCGGCGCGCTGGAACATGAGGGCATGCGCATGGCGTTCGCCTTGAGCTTTGCCGGCGCTCTGGGCGGCGCAGTGGAAGCGAAGCACGAGATCGCGCGCGCGGCCACGGGACAAGGGAGCACCGTCCAATGAGCGAGGCCAACCCCTTCCTTTCGCCCGAAAGCCCGATCAAGCCGCTCGGCATCCTTAAGACCGAAGGCATCTTCGTTGGCGATGCCGAAATCATCGTCATCAGCGCGCTGCAGCTGCCCGTAAAGCTGTCCATGAAGCAGCTCGGCAAAAACCATCTAATCTTCCTTTGCGGAGGCATCGACTGGCTCGAGCGCACGTTTTGGCGGTGCAGCGGTGCCGCAGATGCAAATTTTAATGGGCAAGCAGCCGCCGAAGCGCTGATCACCGCATGCTGCAGCCTTGGCATCGCCACGCTCAATTGGGGCCGTCTTTTTGATGCGAACGGCGAGCTGGTCTGGCCGCTGCCCAGCGAAAGCACCGCGCCATGATCCGCCGCCTGATCGCCACCGCCGATCGCGCGATGCTCGCGGCCGATCGCCTGCCCGGTGTCGTGCTGATCCTGGCGTTCTATCTGGCCCTGGAAATGGTCGGCCAGCTGCTGATGAGGTCGCTGGGATGACCCGGCCGGGCGACACGATCCAGGCGCCGTTCCGCGAGATTGCGCGGCACCAGGCGGTCGCCCTGGCCAAGACCTCTTGGCACCGGCGCCTGCCCGTCAGCAAGTGCGATCGGTTCAGCTACGCCGCGCCCGGCCGCCCGGGCGGCCATGCGCGCCTGGCCAGCCTGCGCGGCCACGTCGGCAAGAAAGTGCTGTTCCACGTCCTAACCGATCCCCTCTGATTTTTCGGAGCTATCGCGATGACCCAGCTTCCACCGTCCGCAAATCAGGCTGCAAACACCGGCCCTTCGGGTGCGGGCGAGAGGGAAGACGCCGGGGCGGCCAATCCATCCACGCGGGTCACGGCTGCCCCGGCGATACATGATCAAAGCGCGATACAACCAGATTTCGTGCCCGTGCGCGCCATGGAAGAGATCCTGGCCGAACGGCACCGCCAGATTCACACCTTCGGCCACACGCCCGCGCAAGACCGCGCTTTGCCGCTCGCCCATTTCGCGCGCGAGCTGTCCAAGCGCGGCCTGGCGATCACCGAATACGTGCAGTTCCACAAGCCGCGCCTCGCGCGCCGCCACGCCATCGCCCTGGCCGCCGTCGCCATGGCCCTGATCGACCGCATCGACGCGGAATTTCCCGGAGAGTGAAGCCATGAGCGACGAGAAGCCGCACCTGTTCATTCAGGAGCCCGACCCGGATATTGCGCCGACACAGTTCGGGTGTTCCAGCTGGCGCGGGCACCACATTTGCCCGACACAGCAATTCGCAATCGCCACGCACGGCGCGAATGTCCGCATCGTGCTGATTTGCGAGCGCTCGGGCATGTATTTGGACCACACCCCGCAAGGGGCGCGCCAGCTTGCCGAACACCTGATCCGCGCCGCCGATCACCTTGATGCGCAGCTGGCCCAGCAGGCCCAGCCGATGCTGCAAAGCGCCCTCGCCAAGCGGGGTGAACAATGAAACCGCGCAGCCTCAACGCCGCCCAGCGCGACCTCTATCTGCGCGTCGCCGCCTCGCGCGACATGGATGACCCGGCCTACACCGAAGACTATCCGCTCGACCGGCCCGATGCGCCCCCGCCGGCGCCATCCACCCAGCCAAACCCCGTTCGGCCTGATCATGCCGAAGGCCTGGCCGCGCTCACCCCCGCCGATCGCCGCATCAACCGTCTCGCCGCCGCATGGCTGTTCCTGGGCGCCAGCGTGGCCGCGTTCCTCGTCTCCATCGCCCTCACGAGGTGAACCATGCTTGCACTTGCCATATTGGGCGGGACCGTTTCCGGCGTGTTGGCGGCATGCATCGGCGCTGTGGTCTTTTACTGCCTTAAGCCCGGCCGCCAGCCCGATGCTGAAACGTTAGCCCGCGTGATCGCCCAGGCCGACGGCTCCGATTTTGACGAAACATGCGGGTTAGAAGCCGATCAGGACGACTGCAACAGCGCAACCTGCATCGCCTGCGACTTTGAAGACCATGACCCGGAGTGGGCCAGAACGGTCTATCTGCGCCGCGCCGAAGCCGTGCTCATGCATTTGGCGCGCTGGTAATGACCACCCCCAACCGCTCCACCGCCGTCATGGCCCGCCGCATCGAGCCGCCCGACAGCCTCGACTATTTCCCCACCCAGCCATGGTGCACGCGCGCCCTGTGCGAATTCCTGATGCGCGAGGGCGAGCCGCTGGAAATCCAGCGCGGGTGGGACCCCTGCTGCGGCGAAAACCACATGGTTCTGCCCATGCGTGAATACTTTGCCCAGGTCTATGCCACCGACGTGTTCCGCTACGGCAACTATCACGGCATCTACGATTTCTTGGACGAGCATGCGCCACTGCCGGTGCACAGCCCCGATTGGATTTTCCTCAACCCGCCGTTCAACGTCGGCACCCGCTTTATCGAGCGCGCCCAGCAGATCGCGCGCCGCGGCGTTGCCGTCATCGCCCGCACCGCGTTCGATGAAGGCGGCGACCGCTACGAACGCCTTTTCGTCCCCGATCGCGCGCCCACATGGCAGATCGCCTTCTCGGAAAGAGTGGTCATGCTCAAAGGCCGCCTGATCCGCGCCGGCGCACCCGATCCGTTCAACCTGGACGAACACGGCCAACCCCGCCGCGCCAGCAGCGCCACTGCCTACAGCGCCTTCATCTGGCGCCCCGGCCAGCACGACACCCGCAAGCGCTGGATCGGCCCCGGCACACGCATCCGCCTCGAGCGCGACGCGGATTACCCCGACTATTCCCACCTTTTCCCCGCACAGGAAGGACCGTTGCTGTGAAGACCACACATATGTCGATTCTTACCGCGCTGTTCGCCGCCGGCGAGCGCGTTGCATCCGCCAGCGATGATATCTTCTCGCTGGCGCACCATCACCGCATCGGCCCCAAGACGCACCGCCGCCCGGCGCGCAATGGCTTTGACCCGCGCATCAACCGCTGGACCGGCCAGCCCCACGAACACATGCGCGAGCGCATCCGCACGCTGGGCCAGCAGATGAACCGCGTCACCAACGCCGCGATCCGCGCTGGCGTGATCAACCACCCCAGCGAATGGACCGGATGGGCCCGCGCCAACCCTATGGCCGCCGCCTCTTTGATGGCCCCGATCGTCGCCCCCGTTCGCCCTGAGCCTGTCGAAGGGCCCAGCGCATGACGGCGGCGGTTGTTGTGGGCCGCATCCAATATCGCAAGGCGCTCAAAGATGCCTTGCGGCGATCCGTCGAGGGTTATGCGCTGCTTTCGCTTGAACAGATCGAACAGCGTTTGGCGCAGACGTTTGAGTTCGACATGCCCGCGCGCACCACGATCGCGAGAACAATGTCGTCGATCGGATGGCGGCGCGCGGCCGAACCAGGCGCTTCCAGCCAAAGCGCGATCTACGTGCGGGATTCGGTCGCATGACCACCGCCGGCCACAACAGCACCGCCGGCGACGAACGCCTTCGCCAGCTGGTCGAGCGCATCGAGCGCCTCGAAGAGGAAAAGAAGGGCATCGCCGATGATATCCGCGACGTTTACAGCGAGGCCAAATCGGCCGGCTATGACGCCAAGATCATGCGCCAGATCGTGCGCCTGCGCGCCATGCCGCCCGACAACCGCCGCGAAATGGAAGCGGTCCTGGACGTCTATAAAAACGCGCTGGGGCTCGACTGATGGCGCGCGGTTACAGGTCCAATCAGCCGCCGCGCCACAAGTCGCGGGTGCGCGAGGAACAGATCCTTGACCAGCTCGATGCGGGCCTGAAACCGCGCGAGATCGCTACCGCCCTGGGCATCAGCCTAAGCCGCGTGCGCAAGGTCATCTACGGCCTCGATGACGACGCCCGCGATCGCCAGCAGATCGCCAAGGCCGCCGCCGCCTTGCTCACCACCCTTCGCACGGTCACCCAAGTGGAGAACCCCCATGCACTGCCAGATTTGTGGACGAAAGCAGTTCCTGCGCGCTGATAACACCGTGCGCCTGCATCACGTCGCCGGCGATATCTGCGCTGGCTCCCACTATCCGCCGATCGAGATCGATAATGCGTGGCTGGCCGAATACACCGCCCGCATCGCCGCCGAACACGCGGCTGCCCGCCGCCGCCTCGCGCAACTGGTCGACGCCCGCGCCAACTTCATCCCGCCCGGGCTGGAAACCCGCATCGCCCAGCTCGCCCTCAAAGCCCGCCGCCTCGCCCGCCGCCAGCGCCGCATCGAAACTTGGCCGGCCCGCTACGAAGACCAGATGCGCAACCGTGGATGGGCCGACGTGCCTCCGGCCTACCTGCTCGCCCGCTATCGTGAACAAAGGATCGCCGCGTGATCAAAGTGGCCGCCTTGTTTGTTGAAACCGATGGCGCCTATTTCGGCCTTGAAGGCGTTGAGCCTTGGCCGATCGAACGCGACGCCCGGAACTACACCGGGCCTTGGCCCGTCGTTTGCCATTCACCTTGTGGTCGCTGGGGGCGATTTGCTACGGGCTCGACCCGGAAGCCCAACCAATATCGCCTTGGTGAGGACTTCGGCTGCTTCGCCGTCGCCCTCACGGCTGTGCGAAATTACGGCGGCGTCCTCGAGCATCCGAAGGATTCCAAGGCGTGGAAGTGGTTCGGCCTCAAACCACCCCGATCCGAAGGTTGGACTCCGGCAGACGATTTCGGCGGCTATACATGCCAGGTAGAACAGGGCCATTATGGCCATTTCAGCCGAAAGCCGACATGGCTTTACGCCCGTAGCGCCTATCTCCCGGAAATGATTTGGGGCCGCTCACCACAGCGCCTGCCCGCGTATGCCATAGATCGCTATGGTTACGAAAAAGCGCGCCGGATCGGCGTCATGGCGGCGATCGGCGGCAAGCGCAAAACGCAGGTTCGCGAAGCTACGCCCCCCCCTTTTTCGCGATTTGCTCTTGTCGATCGCGCGCGGCATGGCCGCTGAACAGGGCAAGTCAGCATGACCCCCGCGCCGCCCTCCACCCGCTTCCCCGCGATCACCGCCGCCCACGTGCTGGCAGAGATCGAGCGCGAGGCCGCATCGCGCTTGGCCACCTATCCCAAGATGGTCCAGACCATGCGCCTCACCGCCGATGCCGCCGCGCTCGAGCAGCGCTTGTGCGAGGCATGGGCGGCCGATCTGCGGCGCTGGCGCGACTGGACCGCGCAGCCGCCGATCGGCCCCATGCCGGCGCAACGCCACACGCTGGGCTTCACCTGGACCGATCGCCGGCAGGGCATCACGCGCGAGTTGGACCGCCGCGCCCGCCTCTATCCCAAGTGGATCGCCGCCGCGCAGCTCGACCCGGACGAAGCGCGCCAGCGCACCGATCGCCTCACCGCCCTGGCCGATATCTATGACGAAGGTTTCGACTGGCACGACGCCTTCGGCCGCCGCCCCCCGTTCGGCAAAGGCATGTCGATCGAGCCCACCGACCCGGCCGACACCGAATGCCGCGCCGCATGGTGGGAACACGTCCACCAGGTCACCACCGCCCGCCACGGCGCCCAACCGCAGGAGCAATTGGCCCTATGATAAACCTCTTTTCACTCACCAATCGTCCAAGCGAGGACGGCTTGCCTATCGCCGATTTTCACATCACCGAAAGCGGCGACGGTTCGATCGGCGTCATGTACGGCTCCATGTGGATTATGATCCCGCGGAAAGCACACGACGCGCTGCTCGACATTCTGCGCGATCGCCTCCCCGAATCGGAGCCAAAGGCCGAACGGCCGCCCGAATACGATTGGCATTGCGGCAACGGCTACTTGCGCGACCAGTGGTTGTTCACCCTGCTCGAGCGCAACCCCAAGCTGGCAACCAGCCTCGAAGCGCAGGGCGAGTTGGAAGAAACCGCGCGCAAGGCAGGGCCGGAGTTTTGCCAGATGGCGATCGCCAATTGGCGCAGCCGCATGCCGCTCAACGACGACGATATCCCTTTCTGAACCCGCGCCGGCGGCTCCCGGCATTCAAGGAAAGATGATGAATTTCGGTGAAGCAATCGCGACCATGCGGCAAGGTCCGAAACGGGTCGCCCGCCAGGGTTGGAACGGCAAAGGGATGTTTATCTATCTCGTGCCGGCAGCATCTTACCCAGCGCAACGCGGCGCCGCCAAGGCATGGGCCGGCGAAGATGCGATGATCCCATACCGTGAATACATCGCCATGAGCACTGCACAGGGCGATGTGGTTCCCTGGGTTGCAAGCCAGACCGATATCCTGGCCGATGATTGGCAGGAAGTCACCGCCTAACCAATCCCCAGCCTGGCCGCCGGAACACAGGCCCGTTGACCGGCGGCCCCTTTTCGAGTCATAGCTTTTTCAGGCGCTGGCATGGGCCGGCCCGATGGTCAGAAAGGGCCCGTCCGATGGACATTGAGACTCAGCGCGAAATTTTCACAGAAGCCGTTGAGGCACTTGGCGGCCCACGCACGGTCGCACAGCAGCTTGGCGTAACCGAACGCACGATTTTCCGTCTCACGTCGGGCCAAAGCCGCATCCACGAAGGCTGGCTCGAGGATATCAGCAAGGCGCTGATCGCCCACGCCGATCACTGCCGCAAGCTCGAACAGCGCCTGCACCCCGCCTTCGCCGCCAACCGCACCGAAGCGCAGGCCACGCCGCCACGCCACGATGGCAACGCATCCAGGCGCAAGCCCAAGGCCGATCCCCAGCGCGTGGCGCAAGCCGCCCGCGCACTCGGCCTCACCAGCGAGGACTGACCCATGGCGCAGATCCGCATCGCCTGCCTTGTCGGCAGGACCAACACCGCCGGCATTACCAGCTGGTACTGGCAACCCAGCGCTACCCTGGCCAAGGCCGGATGGAAAGCCATCGCCCTGGGCAAGGATCGCACCGCCGCCATGGCCGCCGCCGAAAAGCGCAACGAGGAAGTCGAAGCGTGGAAAACCGGCGGCGCCAAGCCGCGCGAGGTGAAGAAGCGCGAGAAGGCCGGCACTTTCGGCCACCTGCTGTCGCGCTACGAGAAGGAATTTGTCGACGCCAAGAACGACCGCGGCGAATTCATCATCGCCCGCTCCACCGCGCGCACCTATCGCACCGCGCTCAAGCGGCTCAACGCCTGGGCCGGCGCCTTCCCGCTCGCCTATATCACGCCGGCGCGCGTCAAGGCGCTGCGCAAGGCGATGACCGCGCCGGAAAGCAAGGGCGGCATCGGCCACCACGCCGCGCACAGCACCCTGAAACAGGGCCGCCAGGTCTTTGCCTTTGCCGAAAGCGAGGACTTGATCGCCAAGGGCAGCAACCCGTTCGCCAGCTTCGGCCTGTCCGCACCGCCTCCGCGCGACGTGATATGGTCCCCCGCCGCGCGCGAGGGCATGATCCTTGCCGCCTATGAGCTGGGCATGCCATCCATGGCCCTGGCGATCATGCTGGGCTTCGCCACCGGCCAGCGCGAGGCAGACTATCTGGCGATGACCCAGCGCCACTATGCGCCGATCCCCGAACACAAGATGCAGCCCGAAGACCACGCCACGCTGCGCGCCCTCGCGCCCGATGGCGTGGTGCGCGGCATCCGTGTGCGCCAGGCCAAGACCGGGGCATGGATCGAAATCCCCGTCACCGGCCTTGTCCGCTGGGCCATCGAAAGCAACATCGCCACGGCGCAGGCGCTGGGCAGCGCCATGGTCATCCTGGATGACACGCGCCACGTCGCCGGCGATCCCGCCGCGACCTATGCCGGCCAGGCCGGGCAAACCCGCTTCCAGCGCGATTTCGCAGAGGTGCGCGAGTGGGCCATCGTCCAGGCGGAATACGACCAGGACAACGACCTGGCCAAGGAACTCGCCACCCTGCAATACCGCGACCTGCGCCGCACCTGCGTGGTCTACCTGGGCGAGCTGGGCCTCGATGCCCACCTGATCGCGGCGATCACCGGCCACGATATCGACGACACCCAACGCATCCTCAAAACCTACATGCCCCGCACCACCGGCCGCGCCGCCCGCGCGATCGCGCTGGCCACGGCGCGCCAGGCCAAGGATGACGAAGCCAGGGAGCAACGCGCATGAGCGCGGCAAAGACAAGCTGGCGTCGGCTTAACCGACATCAGCCTAAGCCACCAACCAATGCGCAAACATGCCCAACCCAAAAATGGCACAATGCTGCACGGTAGAAAGCACCAGCAGCCGAGTATTCGCGGCGACCATCGGGCCTGACTGCCCAAAGCGTGGTTGCGGCAACCCATTGCGCTCACGCGCCGTGCGCATCCTGTTCATCATGTTCAAGACATAAAGGCCCATAACTATCGGCGGCAGCGCCATCCACGGCCAGAAACCACGCCAGCCAGCAACCGCCGATCCTCCCCACATCATCATGATCAAATAGACCACGTTGATTACCCCCTCTTGCCCTTCGATTCGGGCAGCACTATAAGCCGGGTTGCGCGGTATGTCCCGCGCAGGTGATTGGCGTCACCTGATTGGAGCGCGCAGCCCGCGCCACGATACCCGTGTCAGCGGGTTTTCTTATGGTCGGGCGTGTTGCGAGCACCTTCGGGTGCGCCGTTGCTCCAACGGTACGCCAATCGCGGCGCGTCCGGCCACCACATTGGCGTGTGTTGGTCGGCTCAACTCGGAGCGACCACATGAGCAATGCCTTGCTTTCCTATCAGTTCGACGAAACCCCCGTCCGCATCGCGATCATCGATGACGACCCATGGTTCGTTGCCAGCGATCTCTCATCGGTGCTGGGCTATAGCCAACCCGCATTCATGACGCGCATCCTGGATGACGATGAAAAGGGTCTGCACATTATGCAGACCCTTGGCGGCCAACAGCAGATGCTGATCGTCTCGGAAAGCGGCATGTATGCGGCCGTTCTCAAAAGCCGCAAACCCGAAGCCAAGCGGTTCCGCAAGTGGGTGACCGCCGAAGTCCTGCCATCGCTTCGCAAGACCGGCCGTTATGAACTGCCGGGGCTGGACGAGGCGCCCGTCCAGGCGCTCGATTTCGATCCCATCCGCCTCTCGGCCGGGGCCAATGTCGTGCGCCTCGCCATGCGCCTCTATGGCCCCGTCGCCGCGCGGCGCTTGTGGCCCCAGCTCGGCCTGCCCGCCGTCACGCCCGATGGCGAAAGCGTCATCGATGCCGATCCCATCGCCAGCCCGCTGCGCGCCTATCTGGTCGACAAGCAGGAAACCACGATCCAGCAGGCCGCCGATGGCATGGGCCTTGTCGATATCGATTGGTCCACCCGCCAGCGCATTGGCAAGCTGCTCCACTTGTGGGGCTGGACCAGCAAGACCCGCAAGGTCCACCGCCGCGCCGCCCGCGTCTTCACCCGCCCCGCCGATGGCGCGATCATCGCAGGGAGCGCGGCATAATGGCCCTGATCTATTGCAGCGGCCTCGCCGCCAATCCCGCCACCGTCGACGCCGCGCGCTATCTCGCCAGCGCCGGCGGCATGGACCCAGAATGGGTCGAGTGGTTCGAAAAGCTACAGCACCAGGTCAACCGCCGCGCCGCCAACAGCATCCTGCGCGGCCTGCTGAAAGCTCCCACGAACGACGCGTGAACCCTTCCAACAAGCCTTCCAACAAATAGGCTTTTCAACGCATCATAGCGGCGAAAAACCGCAGAAATCCGTGGATTTCTAACATTCCCAAGCTGAATACGAGGGTTCGATTCCCTTCACCCGCTCCAGAGCCTCCTCTCAAGGGGTGCCAGAACGCCTCATAAGTGGCTGTTTTCTGCGGTTTTTCGGTGGTATAATTTCCGGGCAGTTCCGGACATGTTCCACTCAATCTCAGACGAGTGATGGATCACTTGATGGACCTGCGGCCAATTTGCGCTGTCGGAGGTCCATCAACATGGCCGAAAAAGCAGGAAAATCAGGGCTTACGGCGGCATCTGTCGCGCGCGCCAAGCCCAAAGACAAGCCGTACAAGCTGTCTGACCGGGACGGACTCTACCTCCTCGTGAAGCCGAGTGGAACCCGCTACTGGCGGATGAACTACCGCTTCCACGACTTCCAGCGCACGATCACCTTCGGTCGCTATCCCGAGGTGCTGCTGGCAGATGCACGGGAACGTCTGCTGCAAGCTCGCCGCCTGCTGGCTGATGGCATCGACCCGGTAGAGCAGGCCAAGCTCAACAAGATTGCAGATTCGGTAGCGGCGTCGAACACCTTCAAGGCGGTGTCCGACGAATGGCTGGAGAAGGTCCGGCTCGAGGAGCGCGCCGCTGCTTCGATTAAGAAGTACGAATGGCAGTTGGGGCTGGTCATGCCGGGGATCGGCAGGCGGCCGATTTCCAAGATCTCAGCACACGAGGTGTTGCTGGCGCTCAAGAAGATCGAACGCACCAAAAAGTTCTACACCGCCACCAGCGTGCGCACGACGTGCAGCCAAGTGTTCCGCTTTGCCATCGCGACCGCGCGCGCCGAGCGCGACGTCTGCGCGGACCTGCGCGGCGCGCTGGTCACGCCCAAAGTTGTTCACCGCGCTGCCATCACGACGCCCAAGGAGGCCGGAGCCCTCCTCCGCTCGATCGAGGACTATGAAGGCGACATGCAGACGCGCATCGCCATGCGCCTGTTGCCACATGTTTTTGTTCGACCCGGCGAGCTTCGCCATGCCGAATGGAAGGAGTTCGATTTCGACCGCAAGATTTGGACGATCCCCGAGCACAAGATGAAAATGCGCCGGCCGCATGCCGTGCCGCTATCCAGGCAAGCCATCGCGATCATTCGTGAGATCGAGCACGACGCCGCCTATAGCCCTTACCTCTTCCCCTCGTTGCGCTCGGCCAATCGGCCGATGTCGGACAACACCATCAACGCAGCGCTACGCCGCATGGGATACGGCAAGGACGAAATGACCGCCCACGGCTTTCGCGCCATGGCGGCAACACTGCTCAACGAGATGGGACTTTGGAACGCCGATGCCATTGAGCGCCAGCTTGCCCACGTCGAAGCCAACGCCGTTCGCCGCGCCTACACGCGCGGGCAGTATTGGGAAGAGCGAGTGCGTATGATGCAGCACTGGTCGGATTATCTCGATGGTCTGCGCGACGGCGCCAAGGTGCTGCGACCGAACTTCGGGCAAGCAGCGCTCGGCTGATCGCAATCAGTCGGACCACGGTCGGATTCGACCACATCACGCAGTTTAACAGGGAACGAGTGAACGGCCGCGTGTGCCGAAACCTGCCCCTCCGTCTAACCGCTAAGCCGCCCGTCGGCTACACGCCCTCATTCCAGCTGTTAGGCTCAGGACTCGTTGATCACAGCCAAAAGAGCACGATTGCAGCGAGCGTGAGGGCGGAGAAGAACACCGTTGGGCAGCGATCGTAGCGGGTAGCCACGCGGCGCCAGCCCTTCAGACGATCGAACATGATCTCGATGCGATTGCGTCGTTTGTATCGGCGCTTGTCGTATTTGACTGGAAAGGTACGCGATTTCCGCCCCGGAATGCAGGGCTGATGCCCTTTTGCTCGAGCGCGTCGAGGAACCATTCGGCTTCATAGCCCCGGTCGGCCAGCATCCACTGCGCTTTGGGCAGATCATCGAGTAGGGCTGCCGCGCCGGTGTAATCGCTGATCTGGCCCGCCGTGATGAAGAAACTCAACGGGCGACCATTGGCATCGGTGACGGCGTGCAGCTTGGTGTTCATGCCGCCCTTGGTCCGTCCGATCAGGCGCCCGACATCCCCTTTTTTACCCCAAAACTGGACGCCGTGCGGTGAGCCTTGAGATAGGTTGCATCAATCATGACGGTTTGGGGCTCGGCCCTCTGGGCGGATAGGCCCTCCATCATCCGTGCGAACACGCCCATCTCGTCCCAACGTTTCCAACGGTTATACAATGTCTTATGCGGACCGTATTCCCTGGGTGCGTCCCGCCAGCGCAGCCCGTTGCGGTTGACGAAGATGATCCCGCTCAGCACACGACGGTCATCAACCCGGGGCTTGCCATGGCTCTTGGGGGAATAGGGCGACAGACGCGCCATCTGCTCGTCCGTCAGCCAATACAGGTCGCTCATGTTCAGTCTCCTCCCGGAGCCTGAATCACATCACGTCCATCCAATCAATGGGTCCTGAGCCTAGGCGCGTGGTCACGCAAGAACCCGACACGGCCTGCCCCGTGCCTGGTCTGTATTCCTGACGCGCTCTCCGCCAAAGAGTAAAACATTCGGCGCGCGCGTAACGCCCTGTAACGTCCAACCAACGTCAATGAACTTGCGTCCGGCCGTCTGCTGGAAATACTCGAGGGGTGGATGCCGCCATGGCGGATCCTGCCCCCCGCCCCCGCATCGGCCATCATCCTCGGCGCCTTCTGGCGGCGCGGCGATGCTGCCCCCAGAGATTTGAGATCACTGTCATGAACTTGCGTCTTTCCGCCCCCTGCGCCGCATCGCGCCTCCTCCTGCTGACAGGTGTCTGCACGATGGCCATCGCGGGCAAGGCATCCGCCCAGGAGCAGCGCACGATCATGGTCACCGCATCGCGCAGCGAGATGATCGGCAAGGCCGAAACCGCCAGTCAGGGTTCGATCAGTCAGCAGGAGATTGCCCTGCGCCCGATCTATCGCGCCGCGGAATTGTTCGAGAGCATCCCCGGCCTTGTCGTCACCACCCATTCGGGCGAGGGCAAGGCGCCCTATTATCTGATCCGGGGCTATGCGCTGGACCATGGCACCGATTTTGCCAATTTCATCGACGACATGCCGGTCAATCGCGGCACCAATGCCCATGGTCAGGGCTATTCTGATCTGGGCTTTCTGACCCCGCAGGTCGTGGCCGGGATCGATTATACGAAAGGCCCCTATTACGCGGGCGCAGGTGATTTCGGCTCGGTGGCGTCCGCACGCACGCGGCTTCTGAATGAAGCCCCCGCGCAAATAGCCGCGACTGTGGGCACCGATGGCTATCAGGAAGCTCAGGGCATGGCCACGCTGCGCCTTGGCAAGGACAAGCGGCTGCTGGGCGCGTTTCAGATCAGCCATTATGACGGCCCTTGGCAACCGGGGCAGAATTTCCGCAAACTCAACGGTGTGTTGCGCTACAGTCAGGGCACCGCCAGAGACGGCTTCACCCTGACCGCCATGGTCTACGCCAGCGAGGGGCGGCTGACTACCGACCAGCCCCAGCGCGCCGTCGAGGCGGGGATCATCAGCCCCTATGGCACGTTGGACCCGAGCGATTACAGCCGTTCGCAACGTTACAGCCTGTCGGGCCATATCGAAAAACCCATCGGTCCGGGCCAGTTTTCCGCCAGCCTCTATGCGATCCGTTCGACCATGACGCTGTGGAACAATTTCACCCACTACCTTTATGACCCCGTCAACGGCGACCAGCAGGCCCAGCATGAGGCGCGCACCGTTTTTGGCGGGCGAGCCAGCTATACGCTCAAGGCGCAGGTGCTGGGGCTGGAGACCGAGACGGTGTCGGGCGTGCAGATCCGCCACGATATCGCGCTGGTCGACCGCCGCCATACGAAGAAGCGCGACACGATCCTGTCCAACTGCTTTCAGAAACAGGACGGAGGAGGCATCCTTTACTACAATGCCATCAACGGCAATTGCAACGCTGACCGGGTGCATATCCTGATGCTCTCGCCTTATATGCAAACCACGCTGCGCTGGGCCAGTTGGCTGCGCACGGTGGGCGGCGTTCGCCTGGATTACATGCAGGCCGACGATGTCAGCTATGTCACCGGCACCAATGGGCAGGGCCATCAATATCTGTGGCAGCCCAAGGGCAGCCTGATCCTTGGCCCATGGGCGAAGACCGAGTTCTATTTCAGCACGGGGCGCGGGTTTCACTCCAATGACGTGCGCGGCGTGTTCGGCACGGTGCCCACGCAAGGCGTGCCGCTGGCGGCGGGAGGCACGCCGCTGCTCGCCTCGACCACGGGGATGGAGGTCGGGCTGCGCAGCAACCTTATCCCGCACCTCAGCCTGCAAATCGCCGCCTTCCAGCAGGATTTCGGCTCCGAACTGCGCTATAACGCCGACACCGGCCAGAACGAGGCGGGAGCCCCCAGCCGCCGTCAAGGCATCGAGATTTCCGCGCAATACCGCCCGGTTCACTGGCTGGAGCTGAACAGCGATCTGGCCTTTGCGCGGCCGCGCTATCGTGGCGCCAATCTGGCGGCCTTTGGCATTGCCCAGCCCTATATCGCGGACGCTCCCAATTTCACCTATTCGGCGGGCGCGCTGGTCAACGGTCTGGGGCCGTGGTCGGGTTCGCTGCAATGGCGGCGGCTGGGCACGCATTCGCTGGTCGATGGGCAGTTCGACCCGCGCGATGGGGGATACAGCGAGTGGAACATCGACGTCACCTATGCGCTGGCGGGCGGATGGAGGGCGCAGGTCAGCCTCTTCAACATCTTTAACAGCCGCAGCGCATCGGCAACCTATTACTACACCTCGCGCCTGCAGGGAGAACCCGCAGAAGGGGTGGAAGGTTTCCAGACCCATCCACTTGAGCGGCGCTCAGCCCGGTTTACCATCCGCAAGGAATTTTAAGGCGCCTCCCCCAAAAAGTAAGGAAAGGATCGAAGGAATGGCAAATTGGAAACTGTTGGGAATGGCCGCGCTGGTGCCGATGGCGGTGTTGACGCAGGGCGCCGTCAAGCCTGCGCCCAAGGGGCCGGTGGTGGTCTATAGCGAGATGCACGATCACGTTGCGGCTAAGGCACAGGTCCTATGGGACATCACCAATGCCAAGCTGGACGATGAGGGCAATCCGTCGGCCAAGAAGATGAAACCTGCCGACTGGATCAAGCTGCGCGCCGCCCTGACGGACCTATCGGCCTCGCTGAACCGGCTGGGCGAGGCCGAGAGTTTTGTGGTGCGCAAGGCCGATCAACAAATCCTTGACGAACAGACTCCCGGAGGCGCCAAACCGGCCGACATTCAGCGCCACATCGACGCCAATCCCGCCGGTTTCCGCCAATATGCCATCGCCCTTGCCCGCCGGATCGACGGCATCGGCAAGGCCGCCGACCGCCGCGATCTCAAGACCGTCTATGAGGCGGCCGGCGAACTGGATGGCCAATGCGAGGCTTGCCACCAGGCTTTCTGGTTCCCCAAGGACGCGCAATAGGCCGGATGCCCGCTCCCCCGGCAAGGAAGGCGCCCATCAATGCGCAATTCCTCGATAAACTTGCGGTCGATCCGCCCGAGGCGATGCAGGACCCCATTGAGCAGAAGTCACCCGCAAGCATTCCTCTGTACAAGTTTTCTCAAAGCATTTCCGCAGCATGGTTATTGCCCCAGGCGGTCCATCGCAACGACATCTACCACCTGACATCTGGATCACGCGAACCGGGTGGCACTTCTAAGCACTTCAGGGGGGCAGAATTGTGTTTGCAGCCTTTCGGCATCACTTTGGTACGGGAATATGCTTCAGAAAAGCCGGGCGAAAATTCCGACAAAATGCTGCAGATGGAGTTAATAGATATAGTCGATTGGCTATGCATTGACTCCCGAAGGCCATCAGATAGGGTTCAACTCAAGGAGGCCCTTCCAGTTGACAGAGCCTGTTGCAGAAGACCCGTTCCACACTCCGACAGAGCAGATCATGGCCGAGCAATCGGCGCGTTTTCGTGAAGTGCTTGCTACTGACGGCCGAGCCATCAAGCTGATCCAACTGTTCGACTATCTCGTAGCTCGATCATCGGAATCGCGCGCGCCCAAGGAGGTCGAAATCGCGATGTCCGTGTTCGACAAGAGTGCGGATTTCGATACCTCTCAGGACTCCACAGTCCGCGCTTATGTCTATCGATTGCGCCAAAGGCTGGAGGCTTTCAACGCCGGTACCAGCGGGTCGCGGCTGCATATCCCCAAAGGCGAATACCGGCTCCTGCTGCTTCAGGCGGCCGACCACACAGAGCCCGGTGATACTCCGTCCCCCGCCGTCATGCCAACCTCAGCGGGCGGGCAGCGGGTCGGAATTGCGCTTGGTATGGCTTTTGTTGCAAGCGCCCTTCTGTGGCTGCTGCTATGGGGGGGGAGTGCCGGTCGTACACAGCATGCGGTGCCTCCCCTCGCTCAAAGTCAGCTTTGGAAGCCCATCGCGGCTCATCCGCATTCCCCCATCATTGCCGTCAGCGACTTCTATATGGTGGCCGAAGGCGGCGGCGATGGACAGATCGCTCGCCTTGTGATGCATTCGGGAATCCAGTCATCGCTCGATCTGGACGCCTATCTGGGGCAACGTCCACAGCTTTACTCCGCACTGCATGATCGCGACATCTATCGCATTCCATCAAGCATTGCGATGGCTGCGGTGACCACATTATCGTTGGCCGGCGAGGTGAGGCAGGATCATGCGATGGGTGACATCGTTCCCGTATCGAAAATCTCGCAAGACCTGATCGATACACGCAATGTCATCTATGTTGCGCCATTTTCGCAGTTAGGGAAACTTCGTTCACCAATTCTGCCCATCCTGGGTTACGCGCCGGGTTCAGACTTTGAAGAAATCAGGGATACGGCGACCGGACAGACATTTCGTGCAAAAACGGACTCTGCCACGACATCAAGCCAGAAACAGGCAGGCACCGCCATGGGCTACGATTATGGCTATGTCGCCAGTTTTCCAGGCCGTGCCGGCAACAGGACGATCGTGATCGCCGGCATCGAGGACGCTGCATTGGCGCAGATAGTGCGCATCGTTGCCGACAAGCGGCAACTCGATGCCATTTCCCGACATATCGGCCCAGCGGCAGCTTTCGAGGCGCTTTTCCAGTTCCGAACCGTTGGGGATCTGGTGTTCGAGACCCGCCTGATTAACTCACGGCTGCTGAAACTCGCACCGGGCGGCACAGTACATCGTTAAAACGATGCTATTCGTCGGGCTTTGTCTTATCCCACATGTGCCCTGAATTCAACGGGCGCGCCACGACCAGGGTGCTGCCATAGGTTTGATCGAACATGGTGCGCACCTGATACAGCGCCTCGAACGCAGACAGGTTGCCGCCCAGTTGGTGGCGGAGACGCTCGATCATGGTTACATCGGTAACAATCTCGGCCATCTGCCGTACCGCAGCATCACCAGTGCCGGAGACAATCACAACCGAATGGCCGGACGGCCCTGGAAAGCTCGCCAGATAGCCGTAGTCGCGTCGCGGAACGGTGCCATCGGTAAGCACATAAGGGCTGTCGGAAGCAAAGCGCCGAGAGGATGCCTTGTCGATAAGGTCAAAGCAATGCGAACCACAGCTAAATCCCGAAGCTTCCAGAAGCGGGGTGCGTAAGAGGTTCGACATTTCGTCCAATGTCCCAACATAGACAATATTCGAAGCCTGCATCATGGTGGGATCGAGCCTGAACGATGTCGTCGGCTGAATTGTTGATATATGCAAGTACGACGCTAAGATGCCAACAGAAACCATAACCTTATCACTGACCGTATAAAGACTCTGATCCCTAAGTTCTTTATAAACATACGGTCTGGAAGAGGTATATTTGTAGAATTGGTCTGTTGAATTGATATTAAGGTCGTGAACGATATCATCATCCTTCACGCCGCTTGAAACTTTGGCGAAGGCGAAGTGATCCCCTATTACCAGATAAGTCTTGCGCTTGCTTGCAGCGATAGCGCCCCATAGCGGCGAGCGGACCAGCGCCCGCTCAGGCGCCCATTCATGATCCATGTAAAGCCATGCGGCCACGCCATTAATAAGCACCAACGCAGCAATCGCCATCCACAAGAGCGGCACCCGCCGGAGCTGTGCGGCAGAGGCTTCCTGATGATCGACCACCTCGACCGGGTCGTCCGGCGCCGTCAACTGGAGCGCATATTCGCCGGGCGGTATGATAAGGCGCCGACCGATGCGCCCCTCATAAAACGCATCCAGTTTCTTGCGCAGGCGGTAGACGCCGACACGTACCCGAGATCCCTGATGGCCGGTTGCCATCAGGTCGTTGGGAAAGATCTCGGTGGCAATGTCGGTTTCGCGCGGTCGTTGGCCTTCTATCGAGCATTGCAGCAAGTAATCAAAAATGCGTAGCAGCGTGTCGGACCGATTTGACGCGATGGACTCTCGGACCTTTTGGCCTTCCGCAAACAGGGCCTGGGCATCTTCGTCGGAAGCGTTCATTGCCATCGGCGCCATTCGTCTTGCGCCAACTTTGTCCGCCTAGCCACGTTCATCAACTTCCAGAGACAGTCCGACGCATTGCCGAACTGCCGCCTCAATAGTACCGATGCGGGACAGATGTTTGATATTCCTTCATATGTTTCCATAAATTTGCCCATGCCGACAAACTACCCAGATATATGAGTTTATCAACCACTCGATCGGTTTCACGTGCAACCATTACAGCCATCGTCGTGATGCGGATCTGCGCCGAACGATCCAATTCGCTGGTGTGTCGACTGTGCGGCGAAAGCAGGATCGTTGCCATCCAACGGTGCGGACAGTAACGATGCTAGGAACAAATTACTTTGGCTCGAAGGACACCGTCCCGTCAGGATTTATCTTTTCCAGGCTGTGATCGCAGACATATTCGGGAATGCGGTACTTGTGGTTGCGCTTGTATCGCCACGTCCAGTGATAAGGCGATTTCAGATAGGCGGGATCTTCGATCGAGAAATCAATCCGCATCTTGTCAGGTCCAGTGATCTGGTATCGTTCGGTCACCACCATTTGGTCGCTGTGCGGGATTTCGAAAAACTGCATACTCTCTTGCAGTCCACGGGTGGTGACAACAAGCGTTTTGTTCTCCCAGCGGGCGGAGGAAAAGCCATAGAACGTCTGCTCCAGATCGCCCCGCTTGGGAAAGGGCGCGTTCATATAGATCCGCCGGGTCTGCATGTAGAGTTCTGCCAACACAGTGACCTGTCCCGGCGTCTGAAGAATCTGGATCGGGTAGATTGCCTGCATGATCGTTGGCGTGCCTTCCGGCAGGCACAGTGTGCTTGAATCCGCAAGCGGCTTGCCTGCATCCAGAGCCGCCTGCCGCTTGGCCCGCAGCGCCTTCCACTCGGCGGCAAAAGGCTCCTTGAGGTTTGGCCCCGGCCGTGGCGGAGGCATGTCCTCGGCCGCACCTGCACCGCCTTCCTCAAATGGGCTTGGGTCTCGCTCCCAGACGCCGGTCAGGTTATGTTCGGCGCTCATGATGGCGTTATCGGAAACACGCGCAAGGGCATGGGCAGGCTTAACCTCCGCGGCGATCGCGGTGGGAGCGGTGAGCAAAATCGAGGCAGATACCACGAGCCCGGATACGTTCTGAATCCGCATGTAAGCGGTAGACCTTTCATTGAAGTGATTGTTTCGCCCTGAAGATTTTACCGGAGAGCGGTTACCATGCCTTCAGGACCTTGCCGCCCAGCAAGGTGACGGTCTTTAATGCGCCGCCCGGTCTACCATCACGCATAGGGAAAAACGCCACATCAACTTTATCGCCGGCCTTCAAGGTATCGAACTTCCATCCGTTGTCGCGCATTCCGGAAGGACTGCTGCATTCAAGAGTATAATTTGTGTTTCCGCTCTTGATCACCACGTAGACGTGCGGGTTTGACCACTGAAATTGGACCACGGTCGCGGCTTTGAACTCTACGGTCTTATTCTGATCGAACATGGCGAACGAATGGTGAGCCGATGCGGGCTGTACTGCCGCCAGCAAACCGGCAGCAATGACAGCAATACCGAATTTAACTTTCTTCATCTTGATCTCCATTGTCGCGGCGAGAATTGCGCGGCCGGATCGAACGCTCCGGCGCCTCGCGCCGGGCATCGCTCCGCAGCCGAGCCGTTTCCCCCACACATCCGCCGACCTGGCAGCCGATCTGCCTCGCAGGCTATGTCAGATGCGCACGTCGGAGAAAGCGCGAAGCCGTGGTGTAACCGTTTGACCGTTGCTTGCTGCTGCAAACTGACCGAAATATGGGCGTCTTTCTGGTTAACACCCTGTACGGCAGGTAACATTCAGCCGGCATGGGCAAACGTTTCCGAACGGGTTTCAATGCGATTTGACTATTTACAATCGCGCAACAAAATTCAGAAATTTTCGCTGCACGTTACTCATGGGTAACGATGTCCACCTGAGCCGAAACCAGTTGCGCAGCCTGATTGCAGGCGGCTCCCAACTCTCCCGCTTGCTCCGGCGAGCCAATTTTCAGGCGTTGGATGTCTGACCGCAGAGTCGGCCTGAGCCCATCAAAACCAAAACACTTATCACAGGGAGTAAAAAGAAATTGAGCAGCGATCTCATAGCGGCGACGACTTGTCGTCGATCCAAAGCCATTTTCGCAGCGATATCCACGAGCGGCATTAGGCCGTTCCGCCCGGTGCTGTTGGCGGGGGCAGCGCTTGCGCTGACCAGCGGCACAGCAGGCGCGCAAACTGCCGACCGGCAGGACACTTCCAATACCATTCTGTCGCAGACTTCGGACATTGTCGTTTCGGCCCGGCGCAAGGATGAAAAGCTGACCGACGTGCCCGCGTCAATCACGGCCCTCTCGTCCGACTACATCAAATCGTAAAACATCCAGAGCTTCTCTGATTACGCGACCCGCGTTCCGAATCTAAGCTTTCAGTATGGTCAGGGCGGCACGCTACAATGGGCAGGTGACCGCCAAACCACGATCCGCGGGGTCGCCGGAGCAGGCACGACATCCTATTATATCAACGACACGCCGGTCCCCTCGTCCGTCAGTCCTTTGACGCTCGACATTGACCGCATGGAGGTGCTGAAAGGGCCACAAGGTACCTTGTTTGGCGCCAGTTCGATGGGCGGCAATCTACGCTTCATCACCAAGAAACCCTCGTTTAGCGAGACCTCAGGTTCTGTCCAAGTCCAGGGCGGAGGCACCAAGGATGCCGGCTTTGATGGACAGGGTAATGCCCAAGCCAATTTCGTGCTGGTGCCCGGCAAACTCGCGTTGGACGTTGCAGCCGGTTACAGGCATGATTCAGGCTTCATTACGCGAACATTCCCCGATGCTTCCGGCCGACTGGTTTCGGTTGGCGGTCAAGGAGGCAATGACGTCTTGGCAGGATCGGCTACATTGCGAGCCAAGCTGACAAATCGCCTGGAGGTCACAGCATCAGTCATCGGCCAATCCGACATCCTGCACGGCTTCCCCGCTGCATATGTGCCGCTGCCCGGGTATCGCCCCCTCTCTTATGTCTCGAACCGCGATGCCGACGTTCAGGAGTACTCGCACGACAGCTGGGGCCTTGGCTCCCTTGTCCTGAACTATGCTGGTCAGGGCTTCTCGGTGGTGTCCTCGACAAGCTTTTTTATGCGCAGGATCAGGCAGCTGGAAGATGATACCGAAGGCAGCAACCTGTGGCTTGAGCAAAATTTCGGATCGGATTTCGGGCATCCGGTGATCACCGCCTATTCTTTGAATAAGGAGCGGCGCTTTACGCATGAAGACCGCATTTCCTTCGACGAGGGCACATTGTTGCCGCACTTGTCAGGAATCGCGGGTGTTTATTACCAGCACCAGTATTCCAGTGCAGATGTTCCGGTAAACCATGTTCCGGCATTGGCAGCCGCTGGCTTCGAGCCGGATTGGTTTGGCGCTAACTTGGGCATCACCCGCTCCAATGACTATGCAATCTTTGGCGAAGTTTACTACGAAATAATTCCAAATCTGACAGTTACATTGGGAATTCGCAAATATTGGAACAAAGCTAGCGGCGACGCATCAATGAATACCGGCATACTCTTTGACGTAAATGGTCAGTATAGCCCTGCCGTTAGCGACAAGCAAAGCGGTTGGGTTCCCAAGGCCGTGCTTTCGTACAAGGTCGGGGACCACGGAAATGTCTATGTTTCCGCATCAAAGGGGTTCCGTCCTGGTGGCAGCACGGCGCTGCTGCCCGATATTTGCAATGCAGACCTGGCCAATCTCGGACTCGATAGCGACAAGGTCAGGCAGTACCGGTCCGACACGCTCTGGAATTATGAGATTGGTGCGAAGAGTCGCTTTGCCGGAGGCCGGATCAATGCTTCCGCGGCGGCATTCCAGATCGACTGGAGCAATATCCAGCAATCCACGATCCTTCCGACCTGTTTGTTGTCCATCACCACGAACGCCGGTAAGGCACGAATACGAGGCGGTGAACTGGAGATTTCCGGCCGACCGATTGCCTCCATTCCATTCTCGATCCAGGCCGGCCTGGGGTACACCAATGGCGTCCTGCTCCAGCCCGGCGTGCTGCCGATGCCTGCGAACAGCCCGTTGCCGCAAATGCCAAAATGGAGCGCGACCGTATCTGGCTATTACGAAAACCAGATCAACAATACGTTCACGTTCTTTGCTGCTGCCGACTACAGTTACTCCGGCAGCACAAAGGTGCCCGACGGTGCCGGTGGCTTCTATACGCGTCAGCCGATCAGCATGATCAACGGCAATATGGGACTGAGCTTCGGCCGCTCGCAGGTGATGGTCTTCGTGAAGAACCTGATGGATAAGCGGCTCAACTACGGCGATCAGCCCGCCTCCAGCTTCGACCGGCAAGAGCTGCTTGCCGACGGAACATATCAACGCCTGCCGCGGGCGGTCGTCAGCCGCCCGCGGCAGATCGGCATCCAGTATCAACTTGATTTTTGAATTCATGGACAGCGGCGGGACATTTCCCGTCGCTGTCAAAACCGGTTACTCCAGGAGACGCACATTATGTCGGCGCGACGATCTTTCATAAAGCAGGTGCTGGCAGCAGCGGTGACGGCAGGGCAAGCTATGTGGGCGGGCGGCGCACTTTCCCAAGGGCCTAACTCCGGTGAAGGCCGCATTTCCGGCCTCAAGCTGCGCGATGCGACGATTTTTCGCCTGCCCGGCATGGGCGATGGCTATAAAATGACATGGGGAGCCGATGGCCAACAGTTCATCGTGCAGAACGATGGCATTGGTTTCACGACGAAACCCCGAAGGTTCTACAAACGCTCGCTTTGGAAACTGGATGGACACCCCCCTGCTCTCACGGTGGACGAAGTACCGGGCTACCCGGCTGTCGATCACGTGGCAGGGCCGGAGGATGTTCCTCATTATCATGGCCACGGTCTGCTGGCGGTGCATGGCCGGATCTATCAATCACTTGGCGCGCTGGACCGGGCACAGGGCCGGCTGCGTCACTGGAATGCGGCCAAGTTGATCTACTCCGATGACGGTGGCCGCATCTGGCGCAATCAGGATGGCAGCACGCCTGTTCGCGACGAGAACTGGGCAGAGCAATCGCGCTCCCGGCTTGCCTTCTATGACGAGCCGGACGGCTGTTTCTCTCTGTTGAGTTTTCTGCAAATGGGGCAGGACTATCGCGCCAACCGTGATGGCTACATATACGTATACAGCCCTAATGGAAACACCGAGGGGCTGATGAATCAACTGATGATGTTCCGCGTCCCGATCGCACAGATGCTGGAGCGCACCGCCTATGAATTCTACGCGGGTCGTACGGCTGAAGGCGCCCCGGTCTGGCGCCCAGAGATTGAGGCACGTCAGCCTGTCCACATCTTTCCCGAGGGCTGGGTCAATCGCACCAGTCTTTTCGAAGGCGACATCGTGGTTGAAACCTGGTTGCCAAGCGTTGTCTGGAACGAACCGCTTGGAGTTTACATGATGGTCAGCGCCGGTACCGGCTGTGCGTCCGATGGAACCGAGTTCGCACAGCCCGGCTATCTGGGCTTCTGGGTTTCAGACACCCCTTGGGGACCGTGGCGGCGCGTTCATGAGGATCGCGCGTGGGCTCCGGGCGGAAACACCGATGGGCGGCCCTATTCGCCCCAAATCGCGCCGCAATGGCTCGCGCCTGACGGCAAGTCGCTATGGCTGGTATGGGCCGATCTCCAAGGCATCAGGAGCCTCAGCGATCCTGCGCCAATCGGCTCGTCGGCACAGGAACCTGACCTTGAGCCGCAAGGCCCTTTGGCCGAAGCGGAAATGATGCGCCAGGCGATGCCGCTGCTCAGATTCAACGCGGAACGCATTGATTTGATTTTCAGTACATGCCGGATGCAATCAGAACAGGAGTGTATCGCGGCCAAATAGGAACATTTGATGGTTTGGTAAACGGAGCAAAGGTCCCGGATCTCCGGGCGTGATCCCACGTAAATTGCGATCAATCCTTAAACGATACCAGCGCCAAAATTCAAACGGGTAATACGCGACAGCCATCGCATGGACAGCAAGATCGCCACGAAAGCCAGCCCGGTTGCAAGCCCGATCCAAATGCCGGCACCTGCCAGCGGCGTGCGCGTAGAAAGCAAGTATCCGGTTCCCATCCCTACCAGCCAATAGCCCAACACCGGCACCGTCATGGAATAGCGCGTGTCATGCAGCCCTCTGAGCAAACCCGCATTTACCGCCTGCGTGGTGTCCATCAATTGGAACACCCCAGCAATGTAGATAAATTTGGTGGCCAGCAGCACGACCTCGCCGTTTCGCGGGTCATGCAGATCCAGGAAAAGCGCGATGAGGTTGCGCGGCAATGCCGCCAGCGTCAGCGCGGATGTCATCGCAAAGGCGAGGGCAAAACCAAGCGCGATCCATCCGGCCCTACTGATGGCCACCGCATCCTTGCGGCCATAGGCGATCCCGACCCTGACCGTTGACGCCTGGCTGATGCCCAGCGGAACCATGAAGCATAGCCCCGCAATCTGATTGGCAATAGCATGGGCCGCCAACGAGGAACGTCCAATTGTTCCCATGAGAAAGGCAGACGCGTTGAACACCGTCACTTCCATGGCAAATGTAACGGCGATAAGGCGCACCAAGGCGAAGCATGGTGAGGAGCCGGGGCCAATCCGCAGCCCAGAAGCGGCCAAAAACGTGAAAGCGTTGAAACTGGCGATCTCGCACAATGACCGTCACCAGAGTAAGCAACATGGTCAGTGATGTCAGGCTGCTCGCCAGTCCTGCGCCGAAAAGGCCAAGGCGGGGCAGACCCAGGTGCCCCAATATGAGGCACCAGCAGAAAATTGACGGGCAGCGCGGCGACAGTGATAATTACGCCCCAAAGCGGACGTTCCATCGCGCCCAGAAAATGCCGGAGCCCATAGAACCGCAGATAGGGCAACAGTGCCCATTGCAGGCCCCGCAGAAGCATCTGAGCCTGGCCTGCAAGGACCGCATCCTGCCCCAGTGCCAGAAGGATCGTGGCTGCGTGCCACAGGGCAATCCATATTGGCACACAAAAACCGGCAGTGATCCACATTCCCTGACGGGACCGTGCGCCGTATTTCCCTCACCGAATACTTGTTCTGCCCTCGCTCGCGGGCAATCATCGGGGAAATCGCAGTCGCCAGCCCTATCCCGAAAATTTGAAAAGCATTATACAGATTCGTCGCCAGCGCACCCGCAGCAACCGCGTCAGAACCCAGATGGCCGATCAGAAAAAGATTGCCTGCCGCAATCAGAGACCATGCCAGATTGCCAATGATGAATGGCGCCGCAAGGCTGAAAAGCGCCTTGGCCTCCGATATGACTGGTTCAGAACGCCAGACAATCAGCATACTTTCTGTCCCTCCGATTGCCCAACCAAACGCGATCAAGCCAAGGATTGAAGCGACGCGGGTTCAGTGAAGAAGCCGTATCGGCAAGGCGGAGCGCCTGGCGGGTGTGGGCAGCGCGATCGGAATGCATGGCGACCTGCCGGTCTGAATGGTTATCAGGTAGTGGCAACAGAATTACCGTGCGACGGCCATTCCTTGCGCAGCATCGCATATTGGAACGTATTTTCGAAAATTGGCTGACCATCAGCGTCGTCGATGAAGGATGCAAACTCCAGAAATAGGCCTTCGCGCCGCATCCCCAAACGCTCGCATAGCCGCTGCGATCGGACGTTGTCGTCTTCGACATAAGCGTAGATACGGCGAACACCTTGGCTTGAAAAAAGGTTGTCGATCAAAGCCCGGGATGCTTCGAAGGCGAACCCCGCGCCCGTATGATCGGGATTGAAGTGCCAACCTATCGAAACTGTATCGCCCTCCCGCTCCATAAACAGGTCCCCGATCAGTTGCCCAGTATCCTGACGGCAGACAGCGACATAATCCCCGGCCGCGGCACGATTGCGTGCTTCGGCTTCTGCGGCAATCTCGTCGGCCACCGCCATGGAAGCGAAACAGGAAACACGCGGCTTGTGCAGATAGGCAAAGAGTGCCGGACCATCGCCCTCGCGGAACTCACGAAGTGTTAGCCTGTCAGTTGTGGCAACAATCATTCGGTTTCCTCTTTTCCCCGTTGCCGTCGAGAATGGTCAAAGGCCGGCGTTTTGCTATGGGAACGCTTGCCAGAGAACAAAGCGCAGGCCACAAAGCCTGAGAGCCCGATCCGAAAGTTGTTGAGCGATACCAGTATGTTGTGATTCACGCCGTCCTTGCGAGAAGATGGTGTGACCAATGGCATGGACTGATAT